>NZ_JBXAXT010000002.1:0-305692 GCF_056781895.1 Dellaglioa sp. CoH-57-MRSF-22
AATACTGGGATAAAGCCATTTAGAAACATATTAAATTTTATATTATTTCATCCGTCAACTTGACAGGGCCTAGTACAGGTCATGGTGGCCTCTTTTTTTGTTTTCAGAATAAAAAACTGGTGTTGATGAATTTTATTTCACCAACACCAGAAAGTGTACACCCTTAAAATAGCTATGTTCTATAATGTTTTTTAAATTTGTTTCAACAAACTAATATTGTCCTTTTTTGAATAAGATAGGACAATTGATGACTTAATCCAGTAGTTGTATGAATAATGTATTGTGTTAAAAATTAGCGTTTAATTTATCTATTACTTTTTAGGACGATGTACAGGGTATACAGTGAAATTAATAGGGCAACGATACTTACTGTTGTAGATAGAATATTCATTTGTTTTACCTCCATTTTTTAGATATACTATAAAGACAGGATAATTATGTAGAATAACTTTATCTATTAACAAATGTCACTAATGCTAACTGTATAACAGCAGTTAGCATTTTTTATTAATACTCCATGCGATATATATAATAGCATCAGAGTAGAATGAAGACAGATCTATTTTAAGTTTTAAGCTAAAAATAGTTTATTATGATCTATTTTATAACCTAAAATTAAATGTAAATTTTTATCAATAGTTTGGATAAACAGCTTATTATGACGTGATTTCAACTCAGATACGTGAAGTAAATCTTGAAGTAACAAGGGTTTATCAGAGGGAGTAACAATTAAAATAAAATATTCTGATGTACTAATTACCTTAGAAATAGGGTAAAATAGATTATTAGTAGTGTAATATAAATTAAAATTTTTATTTAAATCAATAGTGGCTAATTCTAAATCGATCATTCGCATAATATTTAACCATCCTTTAGTAGAAGATATAATTATTATGCATTTTTTTTAATGAAAATGAAAGGAATGAGGAAAAAAAATGCCAAGAGGATTAATTATTGAAGATGATACAATTATTTCTGATAATATTGTTGAAGCAACAGCAAAAATTATGACGTTAGAGCAAGCGTTCGATGGCGAGGAAGGCTTTTTTAAAGCTTCACAAAATATATATGATATTATTATTTTAGATTTAATGCTTCCTACAATATCGGGATTTGATGTATTAAAAAAAATTCGAGAAAAGAAAATTGACACGGCAGTGCTAATCTTATCAGCAAAAGATAGTGTTGACGATAAAATTACCGGATTTAATTTAGGGGCGGATGATTATTTAGCTAAGCCATTCAATTTAAACGAATTACAAATGAGAATAAAGGCTCTTCTGAAAAGAACAATGAAATTTGAAATAGATAGTGAATTAAAATATCAAGATATGATTTTATCTGATAACAGAACAATTATTTCTGGCAGCCAATCTATCAATTTACAGGGTAAAGAGTATGAATTTTTAACATACTTACTGGAAAATAAGAATACTATTTTAACGAAAGAACAAATATTTGACCGTGTTTGGGGATTTACGTCCGATACTAGCATTACGGTTGTAGAAGTTTATATGAGTAATCTGAGAAAAAAATTAAAAAAGATTGGTCATGAAAAAATGATTCGAACAATTAGAAACGTTGGTTATCTGGTTGAACCTGATGAAAAATAAGGCAAATAGAGATACGCGTATAAAATTATTTTTTATGTATCTTTTAAGCTTCAGTATTATTTTTGTAACACTTGGTTTAATTGTATATAGTTCATTTAATGACACCTTAACAGTTAATGTAGATATATCAATGAAAAAACAAATTAGACGAATAAAAGATTCTAATTATGTCTCCATAAATAGAATCGATGATAGTCCACTTTTGAAGCAAGCACCTGACTTTAAAGTCTATCAAATCTTATGGTCACAAAATGGAGAAATAATTAATAAAGATGCAATGGGTACCAGATACCCCGTTTTTAATAAGATACCATTTAAAAAATCTGATTTAAACAAATTTAAAACAATTAAACAAAAAAACGGACCTACGTTTAGGTCATACTTAATGGAAATTCCAGACTCAGCTGTTAAAAAATGGCATAAAGCACGATATATTCAAATTATTGAAAATATTGAGATTAATCAAAACTCATTGATTAGTTTTAGGAATATTTTACTTGTATCTCTGCTTATTTTTGGAATGTTGTCGATTGCCTTAAGTGTTATTTTATCATCTATTAGTATTAAACCAACGATTAGTGCATGGAATAAGCAAAGAGAATTTATCGATAATGCAGCCCATGAGCTTAGAACACCATTGACGATAGTACAAAATAAATTAGAGTATTTGTTAACAAAACCTAATGCAAATATTATCGATGAAAGCGAGTCAATTGCAACTTCATTAAGTGAGATTAGACGATTAAATAATCTAACAAAAGATCTATTATTGTTAGCTAATTCAGATTCTAATGCTAATGTGTTTAACTTTAAGAAAGTCCTTGCTAAGGAATACTTTGAGAATATTATTCATCCTTATGCAGATATTGCGCTTAGTCAAAATAAACAATTTTATTTTCAAATAAATATTGCAAGTAAGTACATTCAATTAGACGAAGACCGTATACATCAATTAATTGTCATTTTACTTGATAATGCATTGAAATACACAGTAGCGGGTAATGAAATTTCGTTTATCGTTATTGAGTCGGCTAAGCAACTAGTGATACAAGTCATTAATGATGGAGAAAATATTAGTGATACACATAAAAAAATAATCTTCCAACGCTTTTATAGAGAAGAAAAATCAAGAAATCGTAAAACAGGTGGTAATGGGTTAGGCTTGTCAATTGCGAAATGGATCGTTGAAGAGCATAAAGGTAAAATTGAAGTTAGAAATAAGATACCGAAGGGTGTCGTTTTTGAAGTTACATTACCAATGAAATCAAATGAATAAGTAAGGATAGGTTAATAATATGGAATTAGAATTTTTAGGTACAGGAGCAGGAGCACCTGCAAAAAATAGAAATGTAACCAGTATTGCACTAAAACTACTAGATGAACGTAATAGTGTTTGGTTGTTTGATGTAGGTGAAGCAACACAACATCAAATTTTACAAACGACAATAAAACCTCGGAAAATCGAAAAAATATTCATTACACATTTACACGGAGATCATATTTTTGGGTTGCCAGGTCTTTTGAGTAGCCGATCATTTCAAGGAGGTAATGGACCTTTAACTATTTTTGGTCCTAAAGGAATTCAAAATTTTGTGAAGACCAGTTTACAAGTTTCTGAAACGAAGTTGTCATATACAATTAAATTTGTAGAACTTGATAAACCTGGATTAATATTTGAAGATAGCACTTTTAAAGTATATTTTGATTACTTAGATCATCGTATTATAAGCGTGGGTTATCGAATTGTGGAACATGATTATGCAGGCGAATTACAAATAGATAAACTTAAAGAATTAAATATTCCGTCTGGTCCAATTTATGGAGAATTAAAAGCCGGTAAAATAGTTCAATTAGAAGACGGCACAAAATTAAATGGAAATGATTTTTTGGGAGAAACTAAAAAAGGGCGTATTGTCACAATTTTGGGCGATACAAGAAAAACAAAAAATAGTTATACATTAGCTGAAAATGCAAATGTTCTGGTTCATGAGAGTACATTTGAAAAAGCTGAATCAAAAATGGCAAGGAATTATTATCATACAACTAGTGCTCAGGCTGCAGAAATCGCTAAAAAATCAAACGTGAAAATGTTATTATTGACACATATTTCCGCAAGATATGTTGGTAAAATGGCCATTACTTTACAGAGTGAGGCAAGAAGTATCTTTAAAAATACAACGGTTGTTAGAGATTTTGATGTAATTAATGTGCCGTTTTCTCAAAAGGAAAAAGTAAATGATTAGTCAATATAAAGAGTTAAAAGATTTACGTAATAGAATCGTTCTAATTAGTGGTGGTTCAAGTGGTTTAGGTAAGGAACTGGCATATGAGGTTGCTAGAAAAGGTGCAATTGTTGTTATTTGCGCTAGACAAATGGATAAACTTACAGAGGTTAAAGATGCTTGTCAGCGTCTATCTGGTCGATTGGCTTATGCGATTGAATGTGATGTTTCTGATCCAATTCAAATTGAAAAAATGGTTAAAAAAATTGAATCTTCAATTGGACCGATTGAAGTACTTATAAATAATGCAGGGTTTGGTTTGATGGAGAATGTGTTATCTTTTGATATGGATGTTGCTGAAAAAATGTTTAGAGTAAACGTCTTGGGGCTAATGTACATGACTCAAAATGTTGCGCTAAATATGGCAGATAGAAAATATGGCGTTATTATTAATATTGCATCTATTGCTGGGAAAATTGCAACACCGAAATCAGCAATTTATTCAGCAACGAAATATGGTGTCCTTGGTTATTCTAATGCGTTGAGATTAGAATTAAAACCACTAGGGATTAAAGTTATGACAGTTAATCCTGGACCAATTGATACTAATTTCTTCAAAATAGCTGATAAAGAGGGCAACTATTTAAAAAATATTGGATCAATGATGCTAAATCCTGCGCATGTTGCAAAGATTATATCAAGAAACATAAGTACAAATAAACGCGAAATTAATTTACCATATTATATGGAAATGGCATATTTGGGATATACAATTTTCCCTAAAATGGGAGATTTACTTGCGGGTACAGTATTTAACAAAAAATAGTGGGGGAAAATATGAAAAAACAATGGCGAACAATCATAGCGTTATTACTTATTATCGTAATAGCAATTTTTTCAATTTTAAATGTAAAGGAAGTTTCAATTAATTTTTGGTTTGCAGAAATTAAAATGCCAATGATTCTTATTTTATTATTTTCAATTTTAGCAGGAGCACTACTGATAGGTCTGTTAACAACAAGTGCAACTTTAAAATTAAAAAAAGAAAATAAAGAATTAAATCAACAATTGGATGACTATAAAAATAATTTTGATGAATCATTGAAAAATTCAATTGATAAAATAAAAACTCAGAATAGAAAAGAAGTTCAATTACTACAAAATGAAATTAAAACGTTAAAATCAGAAAATATAAATCGTTAGTAAAGTAGAGGTTTAACATGATTGAATCAAAGTATAGTTGGAAGTTTTTAGATTTAAGTAATGACAAAATACCTAATGAAATATTTGAAAATATTCAATTAGATCATTCATTGATATCTTTACTATGGAGCCGCGGACTTACATCTGAAAAAGCTATTACTGATTTTTTAAATGTAGGAGCAGAAAACATTCACGATCCAATGCTTATGCATGATATGAGTAAAGGAATTGAACGAATTCAACAAGCAATAGTTAAAAATCAAAAAATAACGGTTTATGGTGATTATGATGCTGATGGGTTAACGAGTACCTCAATCATGTTTGAGACACTTAGTGATATGGGCGCAGATGTGGAAACTTATATACCTAACCGATTTATAGATGGTTACGGACCTAATGTAGATGCTTATAAAAGAATAATAGACAATGGTACTAATTTGATTATTACTGTTGATAATGGTGTATCAGGGAATGAAGCAATAGAATTTGCTCAATCTCAAGGTATAGATGTTATCGTAACCGATCATCATGAATTACCAGATGTTTTACCAAAGGCTTATGCAATAATTCATCCTCGACATCCTGAAGGAAAATATCCGTTTGGAGAACTTTCAGGTGCTGGTGTGGCATTTAAAGTTGCGAGTGCATTAACAGGTGATATTTCAGAAGAATTACTAGATTTAGTGGTAATCGGTACAGTAGCAGATTTGGTATCACTGACAGATGAAAATCGTTCACTTGTAAGTTTCGGTCTGAAGGTTTTACAACAAACGTTCCGGCCAGGATTGATTGCATTAATGGAAGTTGCGAATGTAAAACAGGAAACAGTAGATGAAAAAGATATTGGTTTTGGTATTGCGCCGCGTTTAAATGCAATTGGGCGATTAGGTGATGCAAATATTGGTGTTGAACTGTTAACTAGTCTAGACGATGAACGAGCACAGGAAATAGCAAACTTTGTTCAATCTGAAAATGTACGCCGTCAAAAAATTGTAGCAGATATATTAGAACTAGCATTGAAACAGGCTACAGCAGAGTATAATCAGTACAAGAAAACACTGGTAATAACAGGTGAAAATTGGCACGAAGGTGTATTAGGTATCGTTGCTAGTCGTGTTGTTGAAGTAACTGGTAAACCGACAATTATTTTAAACCAAGATACAGAGAAGGGCTATTTAAAAGGATCCGGTCGAAGTATTGATACATTTCATTTGTATAACGCAATTAATGAACATAGAGAATTAACATCTCATTTTGGTGGACATCATATGGCCGTGGGATTAACATTTCCCATTCAAAACTTAGAAAGATTTAGATTAGACTTGGAAAATGAAGCAGTATCTCAAGGAATTCAATTGAACGTTAAGCCAGCCAAAGTGGTTGTAGCAAAGCTAAATGTAGATCAATTGACTTTGGATTTTTATAAGGATATTGAAAAATTAAAACCATTTGGTACAGACAATGAAAAACCGATTTTTGAAATTAAATATAAATCAATACAAAATGTTAAGGCTATTGGTAAAACAGGAACTCACTTAAAATTTGAAGTTGTTGGTGAGAAAGAAAAAATTAGTGGAATTTCATTTTCAAATGCAAAGTATGTTGATGATTTCAAGAATACTTTAGATGAGATCAAATTAATCGGTGAAATTGAAAAAAATGTATGGATGAATAAAACAAATTTACAGTTAATGGTACAGGACATTAAATTTGAAGGGCTTGTAATTATTGATGAAAGAACTGACCACGTGAATAAAAGTTTATTTCAAAATGAAGGCTTGTTTATATTCTGGAATAAAAAAAATTATGACCAAGTAAAACAATTTTCATCAGACAAACAGATATTTAAGCAGGCTGATCAACTAAAAAGTGTATCAGATTTTGATAATCAAAGAACAATTATATTTGTAGATTGCCCAAGCTCGTTGGAACAAATGTCTACAATATTACGTTTATCGGATAGTCAGAAAATAATTGCAGTATTTTTAAAGACTAACAGTGCCTATTTAGATGGTATGCCATCCAGAGAACAGTATGCAAAGTTATATAAATTTGTGATGAGTCATAAAGATGTTGATATTAATAATCAACTAATCGTCTTATCTGATTTTTTAAAAATAAAGAAAAATTTATTAATATTCATGATTAAGGTGTTTTTAGAGTTGGAATTTGTTAAAATAAAAGATGGATTAATGACTGGAAAAAGTACAACAAATAAAATGGACATTAAAAATACTTCTGAATATAAGCTAAGAAATAATCGAATATTAGCTGAAGATAAGTTAGTCTACTCTAAAGAGAATGATCTTAAAAAGTGGATACTTGAACAATTGAATACAGAAGATTAAAGGAGCGTTTATTAATGGTATTAGATTTAACAAAGTATATTGCTGCAATTCCTGATTACCCAGAAAAAGGTGTTGTTTTTCGAGATATATCACCCTTAATGGCAGACGGAGCAGCATACCGCGAAGCAACAAATAAAATTGTAGAATATGCCAAGAGTAAAAATGTTGAGATGATTGTTGGCCCTGAAGCTAGAGGGTTTATTGTTGGATGTCCAGTGGCCTATGATCTAGGTGTAGGATTTGCACCAGCTAGAAAAAAAGGTAAGTTACCTCGAGAAACCGTTGAGGCCAAGTATGCATTGGAGTACGGAGAATCTGCACTATATATGCATAAGGATGCGGTACAACCTGGACAGAGGGTTTTAGTAACAGATGATTTATTAGCAACTGGTGGTACGATTGCAGCGACGATAGAATTAGTTGAACAATTAGGTGGTATTGTTGTAGGGACTGCCTTTTTTATTGAATTAGATGATTTAAAGGGCCGTCAAAAAATAAAAGACTATGATATATTCAGTTTAATGAACTATTAAATTCATGATTACAGCTTTATGATAGCTATTGTTGTATAATTTTATAAAATGAGGCTCTAGTATTGGATTTTCGTCCAATACTAGAGCTTTTTATTTTTAAATTAAGCTACGAGCTTTTGAATATTATCTTCCTTTTACCAAGAACAGACGGTTGTTTGCGAAATATTAATTATATATACATCAGTTTGGGTCCAAGATACAGGTATAATACTGATTTTTTATAATTCAGAAAGTCACTTAAAGCTTTTTTAATGTTAGGTATATAAAAATGTGCGAAATATGTGCAAAGTCATATGATGTTTTAATGCTTTATAGTCTCTTTTTATACAAAATAAAAAACACAAATGCCTTTAAACTGGCGTTTGTGTTTTTTTATTTTGGTTTAATATGATATAAAAAGGAGAGTACAGGATTTGAACCTGCGCGCGCCATTACAGCGTTCGCCGGATTTCGAGTCCGGTGCATTACCACTCTGCCAACTCTCCAAAATAACTTTGTTTAGTATATCAACTTTTTAATATAATTGCAAAACTCATTTAATTATTATCAATGCTTATTAAGTTAGCAAGAAATATCCACGTGTAGCTTGCGCCAAATAATAAGCTTAGCAGATGAATATATAAAATTATTGTTGGATATGACTGAACATTTTGAATAGAATTTATGGGGTCTCCAAAAAAATCACTCAAGCCATAATATGAAATAGCTACTAAGTGATCAACAACATGGACACTGGGTAACTTAGAGACAAATTCGGTAACTTTTGATTCACCTCCTAAAACGCCTATTAAAGAAGTTCCAACAAGCAAACCTTCATAGAAAATATTTAATGCAAATTCAGCAATAACCTGTACAGTATGTGCAAAATTATTTTGAACAATGTATGAAAGTAATTTTAATAAATAGAATGAACTAAAGGTAATGATAATAATACCTAATATAAATGTAAAAATAACTGTTGTTTCCATTAGTGGTGTAATCAAATTCATATAATTAATTAGATAAAAAATGAATGTAGTAATAAGTAATAATAAATACGATTCAATTTGCCAGAGTTTTGTTTTTTTAGGGAATAATTTTAGGTATGAAAAAAAACTATAACAAAACAGTAATGAAGCAATGCTAAATGTTAGTAGTCTTAAAATTAAGAACCTGGGGAAAAACATTAGACCAAAAATTGTACCTATTAAAAAACTTACTGCATAAAAATAAAATTTTTGTTCTTTTTCTTGAATAACTAAAAACGACAAAAAAGGGTGTTTAAATCTATTTTGTCTTGGTATTTTTGTAGGGGTGAATATATATTTAAAAAAATTAGTCAAACCTTTATCCCAAATAGTTAACCCAATCATAGACACCCAAATAATTAAAACAATTAAATAAAATGTTTGTGCAATCATATTAATCCCCTTTTTCGTATAAATATATGGTTAAATTTTATACGTCTAACTGGACAATTACAAGAGAATACATAAAGTGATTCTATAATTAGTATTCAAGGGGAATTAAGTGCAATTAAGTGCAATTAAGTGCAATACGACCAATGAGTCTTGTAATCGTTGCCAAATTTTATCTGTTCGCCGAGTGTGATAGTTTATTGATAAAGATATTTCTAGGGTAGTAATAAAAGTATTTAGGTTTAGTATTTGAAACTGAATAATGATACCTTTTTAAACCAGTGATACCAAATCTTGCCATCAAATGAGACATCAAGTACAATAAAAACAATATAATAAATGGAAGCTGGAAGATTAATGAAAATTGGAATTGATCGAATTAATTTTTTTACATCGAATCAGTACGTTGATATGTCAGAATTAGCTAATGTCAGAAATGTAGATCCTAATAAATATTTAATTGGAATTGGCCAATCAAAAATGGCTGTTATACCGCCGACACAGGACGTGGTGACGATGGGTGCAAATGCTGCAGATCTATTAATAGATAACGAAAATAGAGACAAAATTGACTTTGTTATTTTTGCAACAGAATCCGGTATTGATAATTCAAAGTCGGCAGGAGCCTACGTTTCAGGTCTTTTAGGCTTAAAACACGTGAGATCAATCGAAATTAAGCAAGCTTGCTATGGAGCAACGGCCGCTATTCAATTGGCAAAAGGACATGTGTCGCTTAATCCAAATAGTCAGGTTTTAGTCATTGGTGCTGATATTGCTAGATATGGTCTAAATACTGCGGGTGAACCTACACAAGGTGGCGGCGCTGTCGCAATGATTATTACGAAAAACCCAAAAATACTTTTATTAGATGCAGATAGTGGATTTGTAACGGAAAATGTTATGGATTTTTGGCGCCCATTAAATCACAGCGAAGCACTTGTAGACGGTAAAACTTCTCAGAACGTATATTTAGATTTTTTTAATCAAACATGGAATGAGTATAAAAATAAAACAGGATTAACTGTTGCTGATTTTAAGGCTATTTTATATCATTTGCCATATACAAAACTTGGTGTTAAAGGTTTAAGAGAAGTCCTTAATGAAGCGACAGATAGCAAAAAAATTGAATTAGAACGAGAATTTGAGGCAGCTAAAAAGTATAATAATCAGGTTGGAAATTTATATACTGGCTCACTATATTTAAGCTTTATATCTTTACTTGAAAATAGTAATGATTTAGAGGCCGGTGATAGAATAGGGATGTATAGCTATGGTTCAGGGGCAGTTGGAGAATTCTTTTCTGGTACATTAACAGATAATTTCAAGAGTCAATTACCGAAAATTAATTTAGAAGAACGTGTTCAAGTTTCTATTGAATTATACGAGAATATGTATCAAAATCATTTAAAAAATGATGGAGCAGATATTTATTTAGATTACAGTAATGATAAATCTAAATATATTTTAATAGGCAGCAAAAATATGCAAAGGCAATATTCTATTCAATAGAAAAAGCTACTAGATTAGTCTGACTAATTTAGTAGCTTTTTCTGCTTTGTTCATTAAAAATGACGATAGAGTCCAATGACTTTGCCTAAAATAGAGACAGAATCTAAAATAATTGGTTCCATTGAATCATTTTCGGGTTGGAGACGAAAATGATTTTCTTCTTTGAAAAATCTTTTACAGGTTGCCTCATCAAATTCATTCATTGCAATAACAATTTCACCATTTTCAGCAGTTGACTGTTTTCTGACAATAACTTGATCTTCATTTAATATCCCAATATTAATCATGCTTTCTCCGCGAATTGTTAACATGAATAAATCATCTGAGGAATTAAAGTCAGGTGGGAGGGGGAAATAATCAGTTACCTGTTCAACAGCCAAAATGGGTACACCAGCAGTAACGGTCCCGACCATTGGAATTAAATTTTCATGACTATTAACGCCAATCGCATCTAATCCAAGTGGTGTAAGTTCAATTGCCCTAGGTTTGGTGGGATCTTTAGTTAGTAATCCTTTTTTTTCAAGTCGAGCAATGTGTCCATGAACAGTGGAAGTAGATGATAGAGAAACAGCTTCGCCAATTTCTCTAACAGTTGGTGGATAACCCTTCGTGTCCACTCGTTCATGAATAAAGCGCAAGACTGCAAGTTGTTTGCTGTCAGATGCTTTTGTCATTTAGTACACCTCATCATCATTATTTATTATTTTAATAGTAGCATATGAAAGTAGTTGTTGCAAACAAACGTTCGGTTAATTTGAATAATTGTTTTTTATCATATTATCAGGTATGCTTATGAGTGAAATTTTAAGGAGTGATAATAAATGATCCCAGAAGATTTAGCACCAAGAATAAATGAATTAGCTGCAAAAAGTAAAACTGATGAAGGTTTAACAAAGGCTGAAGAAGCTGAAAGAAAAGAACTTCGTGAAACGTATCTTGCATTATTTAGAGAAAGTTTTAGAAGTCGAGTTGAAATGATGCAGGTTTATGATAAAACAGGTAAAGAAGTAACACCTGACAAAGTAAAAAAAGTTCAACGTGATAAAGGTTTACGAGATAACTAAGAAAATAGTTCCCAATTTGAATAGATTTACCTTTTCTTTTATGTGAAAATTGTGTAGAATTAGTGATTGAAGTGAATTGAAAGGGGTCTTGAATTATGTCAATGGGAATGACGATTTTAATCGCCGTTATTGCGTTAGCAGTTGGACTTGTCGGAGGATTTTTCGGTGCTCGTAAGTATATGGAAACATATTTACAAAAGAACCCACCAATCAATGAAGATATGTTAAGAATGATGATGGTCCAAATGGGCCAAAAACCTTCTGAAAAGAAATTACATCAGATGATGTCATCTATGAATGCACAAGCAAAAAATAGTTCGCAAAAAAAATAATTTAATATTTTATGAACAGGCAAGGATTTCCTTTGCTTGTTTTTTTTTATAAAAAGGAGGAGTTAGAATGACTATATTTAGAAAACTTGGATGGTTTTTTAAACAAGAAAAAAAATCGTATGGAATCGCAGTATTCTTTCTGATTTTAGTGGCAATCTTCCAAATTATTCCACCTAAAATTATTGGAAATATCGTTGATAGTATGAGTGAAAATGAACTAACAGTGAGTAAGTTAGCAATTTGGATTAGTATCTTAGTTTTTGTTGCATTAGGGCAATATCTGTTTAGATATATCTGGAGAACCAATATTTGGGGTAGCGCTGCTCGCCTTGAAAAAATTTTACGTACTCGATTATTTAAACATTTTATGCAAATGGATCAATCTTTTTTTCAGCAAAATAGAACAGGCGATTTGATGGCACATGCAACGAATGATTTAACAGCTATTCAGCAGGTTGCTGGTGCAGGTATACTAACTTTTGCTGATTCAATTATCACGGGTGGGACAACTATAATTGCAATGATATTTTTAATAGATTGGCGTTTAACAATCTTAGCAATTATTCCGTTACCTTTATTGGCGGTTATGGCTAGATATTTAGGAACTAAAATACACACTGCTTTCTCTACATCTCAAGCAGCGTTTTCAACGTTGAATAATAAAACGCAAGAGAGTGTCAGCGGAATTAAAGTGATTAAGACTCTTGGACAAGAACAAGAAGATATTGAAGATTTTGAAGGAAAAGTTGAAGAAACTATCAAGATTAATAGAAAAGTTAATTTATTGGATGCATTGTTTGATCCAATAACAAGTTTAATTATTGGATTGTCATATGTTTGCACTATCATTTTAGGTGGATACTATGTGGCTAACAACGTTATTTCAATTGGACAACTGATTTCATTTATAAGTTATATTGCGTTACTTGTTTGGCCGATGTTTGCTATTGGTCGATTATTTAATGTTATTGAACGTGGAAATGCTAGTTATGATCGTGTTCAAATATTATTAAATCAAAAAAGTGGCATTGTAGATAATGAAAAGGGGTTAGATAAATTACCGGTGGGATCTTTTAAATTTGATGTCCAGCATTTTAATTATCCAGATGATGATCGGGAAAGCTTGCATAATGTTAAATTTGAAATTGGTTCTGGTCAAACTCTTGGCATTGTTGGAAAAACGGGTGCTGGCAAATCAACGATTATGAAATTGATACTTCGTGAATTTGATGCATACAACGGAATGATTTCAGTTAATAATTCAAATATTAAAGAGTATGCCTTAGATACGTATCTGAAGTCAATTGGTTACGTTCCTCAGGAAAGCTTTTTATTTTCAACAACTATTTTAAATAATATACGTTTTGCTAATATGAATTTAACAAAAGAAAAGGTTGAAATGGCTGCATTTAATGCTGATTTGGATAGTGATATCACTGAATTACCACTAAAATATGAAACAGAGGTTGGAGAACAAGGAATATCCCTCTCTGGTGGCCAAAAGCAACGTTTAGCTATCGCTCGTGCCCTTGTAATTAATCCAGAGCTATTAATTTTGGATGATGCTCTTTCGGCAGTTGATGCCAGAACGGAATCTATTATTTTAACTAGATTAAAAGAGAAACGTCAAAATAAAACAACTATTATTTCTGCAAGCCGTATGAGTAGTGTAAAAGATGCAGATGAAATTATCGTAATTGATGGTGGAACAATTATTGAGCGAGGACAGCATGATACGTTAATGACATCAAAAGGTTGGTACTATCAAATGACAACTAAACAACAACTTGAAAGCAAGTTAGAGGGAGATGAAATTAATGAGTGAAAAGCCTAAATCTAGCTGGCAAAAAGAACTGAGCGGTAAAGAACAAAGAACAGTTATTAAAAGATTGTTGCCCTATACAAAAGATTTTAAAGCCGATTTTTTAATCGCAATTTTATTTGCGGCCATATTAAGTGGAATTAATATATTACTACCTCTTCTTTTACAGTATTATATGGATAACTATCTTCAATCGAAATCAACACCACTAAATATTATGTTTTTATTTGCGGGTCTTTACTTTATCGGTGTAATTTTAAAAGCAATTACTCAATTCATTCAAATGTATTTGTACTCAATGGGTGCAGAAAAAACATTAGAAAAAATACGTGTCATTCTTTTTAAAAAAATTCACACGTTAGGGATGCGTTACTTTGATAAGACACCGGCTGGAGCTGTTGTTTCTAGGGTTACTAATGATACGATGACATTAGCAGATTTTTGGACGCTATTTATGACATTAATCGTTGGTGTATTTTCACTTATCTCTGCTTTTGTAGCAATGTATATTGCCAAGCCACAGATTGCATTGGTAACGTTGATTTTTATACCAATTTTACTAATAACAACATGGTATTACCAACGGTTTAGTTCAAAGGTTTATCGACAAATGAGAGAATATTTGAGTCGATTAAATACTAAATTAAATGAATCTATCGTTGGAATAAATGTGATTCAACAATTTCGCCAAGAAAAACGGATTGAAGGCGAATTTGAGGACACTAATGAACTTTATTTGAAAAAAAGATTTGAAATGATTCGAACTAATTCATTGTTACTTTCACCAATTATTAGTTTATTTTATGCATTGGCTGTAGTAATGACACTTGGGTTATTTGGAATTAGCAGTTTAGATCATTTTGTTGAAGCAGGAATGGTATATGCATTTCTAACATATTTACAAAATTTCTTCAATCCCATGACAAACTTAATGGATTATTTGACAACTTTCCAAGATGGAATCGTTGCAGGTAGCCGAATCATTAGTGTTCTTGATGACCAAACAATAGAACCACAACAAACACCCGTGGCAGGAGCCACAATTACTGAAGGTAAAATTGAATTCAAAAATGTTACTTTTTCTTATGATGATGAGAATGCTGTTTTAAAGAATATATCATTTACGGTACAACCTGGTGAAACACTTGCTTTCGTTGGACACACGGGTAGTGGTAAAAGTTCAACCATCAATATTTTGATGAGATTTTATGATTTTGAAGAAGGGCAAATTTTAATTGATGGTTTAGATATTAAAAAATATTCGACAGAAGAGTTACGTAAAAAAATGGGGCTTGTATTACAAGATTCATTTTTATTTTATGGTAATGTTGCTTCAAATATTAGAATGTTTAATCAAGATATTACTGATGAACAAATTGAAAAAGCTGCTAAATTTGTTCATGCTGATCAATTTATTGATAAATTACCTCGGCAGTATCAAACGAAAGTTGTTGAACGAGGGGCAACATACTCCGCTGGTGAAAAGCAATTGATTTCATTTGCGAGAACGATTGTAACTAATCCCAAAATTTTAATATTGGATGAAGCTACAGCTAATATTGATACGGAGACGGAACAACTTATACAAGATGGGTTAAAACAAATGAGACAAAATAGAACGACGCTTGTTATCGCACACAGACTGTCAACTATTGTTGACGCTAACCAAATTCTAGTGTTGGATAAGGGTCAAATTGTTGAACGAGGAACACATGAAGAATTACTAAAATTAAATGGTAAATACGCTGACATGTATAGTTTACAAAATATATCAGATGATTAAGTTTAATTTTAAATAAAAATACTGGTAGAAAATCAATATGATTTCCTACCAGTATTTTTTTTGGAATTTAATTATTATTTTTACTTTTATGGGGATCAACATATTTAAAATTGGGATTAATTTCAGTATCTAATTTTTGAAATGCAGCCATTAATTGGGTGTCCATTTCTGTTTGGACCTCATCAGTCAATTTTGTTTTTTTGTCTAAATAGATTGGATCACCGAATGAAACGGTTACTCTTTTTCTACTGAAAAGTTGCTTTAAGGTTAATGGACCTTGATAGACTGCTGGAACTAGGGGTACCTGTGCCATTCGAGCAATTAAGAGTGAACCACCTTTTAATTCCTCGGAATGTCGGGTACCTGAGGGAAACATAATTAATGATAATTCGCCTTTTTTTAAAAATTTAACTGGCGTTTTAATTGTTGATGGACCTGGATTTTCTCGATCAACTGGAAAAGCATTGGCATGAATTAAGATATAGCGTAAAATTGGATTTACAAATAGTTCTTTTTTTGCCATAAATGAAAACTTTTTAGGACTACCAGCTAAGGCAAAGTAAAGGGGGTCAAACCAAGTTCGGTGTGGACCTACTAAAATATACGATCCTTCAGGTAGTTTTTCTTTATTAATATAGTGGGCATTCCCATTGATTAAGAATAAAAGTACTCGTACAATACCTCGTGCAAATGAATAAAACATGTGGCAACAATCCTTTCAAATTTTAAACTTTGTATGGTAAGTATGACTAATTAAATTAAAAGTTGCAAGTTTAAAAAAAATTATAGAAAATGGGTAATGAAAAATGGTTTCACTTAATAACAATGAACGTATTGACCAATTATACTCAAATCAAATTAAAATCATTCAGAGTTCAGATGTTTTTTCTTTTTCACTGGATGCTGTTTTATTAGCCCATTTTGCAGATGTTTCAAGAAAAGAATCAACTAAAATAGTTGATTTATGTGCGGGCAATGGTGCAGTCGGGTTATTTGTTAGTCAAAAAACAAAGGGTCAAATTTATCAGATTGAACTTCAAGAAAAATTAGCTGATATGGCAAATAGAAGTATTGAATTGAATCACTTGGAAAATCAAGTACAAGTTAAGCAAACAGATTTAATCAACACGTTTGATTATCTAGAAAAAGACTCAATTGATACCGTATTGTGTAATCCACCTTATTTTCCAAATACGCCACAATCTTCTCAGAATCCTAACAAGTATTTAGCAATTGCACGACATGAAATTACAACTAATTTAGATAGTATTCTAGAAATTACTAGCGGTTTATTGAAAATGAAGGGGAAAACTTTTTTCGTACACCGTCCTGATCGATTGCCTGAAATTCTAAGTAAAATGGTTAATCATCGGTTGGCGCCTAAAAAAATCCAATTTGTTCATCCAAAAGAGGGAAAAGAGGCTAACATGGTCCTAATTGAAGCAATTAAGGATGGCAATGCAGCAGGAATTAGGATTATGCCTCCTATTGTTGTTTATGGTAACGATGATGAGTACACACAAATGGTTCAGGAGATTGTTTATGGAAGATGAAAAAAAATATTATTTCTATGTATTACTGTGCGCTGATAATACACTATACGGCGGATTTACAACGGATCCCGAAAAAAGACTTGCAACGCATAATGCAGGGAAAGGTGCAAAGTACACAAAATTAGCTAGTAGACGGCCTTTGAAAATGATTTTGCAGGAATCATTTGAAACGAAATCTGAAGCATTAAAGAAAGAATATGCTTTCAAACACCAATCAAGAGATAAAAAAATTGCTTATTTAAAAAAGCAATCAGTTGAAATCTGAAATAATGTATAAAAAGATTTCAAATGATATAATGAAAGTATAAATTTTAAAATAAAGAGGTATAACATTATGAAAATCATTGCGTATGGTATCCGAGAAGATGAATTATTGTATGTCCAAGAATGGGAAAAAGATAATCAAATTAAAATAAAAACTGTTAATGAATTATTAGACGAAAAAACAGTTCAATTAGCAGAAAATTATGACGCTATCGTTGCCTACCAACAAAAGGACTATACACCTGAATTAATTAAAAAAATTCATGATTTAAATATTAATTATTTATCGATTCGTAATACTGGTGTGGATAACGTTGATGGGGATGCAGTTAATAAGTATGGATTGATTGTGACGAATGTGCCATCTTATTCTCCAAGTGCTGTTGCGGAGCTATCTGTAGCTAAATTGTTGGAGTTATTTAGAAAAACACCACAATTTAATCGTAAAATGAAGAATAACGATTTCACTTGGGAACCCGATATCTCTAAAGAAATCCGCACACAAACAGTTGGTGTGATTGGTACAGGAAGAATTGGGCAAACAGCCATTAAAATTTTTAAAGCATTTGGTGCAAAAATTATTGGATATGATATTTATCAAAATCCTGCTTTGAAAGAAGAAGGAATCTATGTTGATACATTAGATGAGCTATATGCAAAATCAACAGTTATCACAATTCATAGCCCTGCTACTGAAGATAATTATCATTTATTAGATGACGAAGCATTTAGTAAAATGCAAAATGGTGTGCATATTTTGAATATGGCCAGAGGAACATTGATTGACACCGATGCACTGATAAGAGCGCTAGATTCAGGGAAAGTAGCCGGTGCCGCATTAGATACACTTGAAAATGAGACTGATTATTTCAATAAAGAATTAACAGAATCACAAGTAAATGGTACTTTTAAAAACTTATTGCAACGTGAGAATGTGTTAATTACCCCACACACAGCGTTCTATACAGAGCCTGCTGTCAGGAATATGGTTATAGATGCTTTGAATGCAAGTAAAGACTTAATAGAAACAGGACATTCTGATAAAGAAGTTAAATTTAAATAAAATTAGTCAGAAAATGGAGGATTTTGTATTATGAAACTAATTGCGTTCGGTATGAGAAAAGATGAAGTTGGATTTGGTAATCAATGGTCTGATGACAATCAAGTTGATGTTGAAATTACTCAAGATTTATTAACGAATGAAACGATACAGCAAGCGGATGGATTTGATGGTATTATTGCATTGCAAACAATCCCTTATAACGAAACATTATTTTCTAAAATGAAAGAGATGAATATTAAGATTCTTTCTGTTAGAAATGTCGGGGTTGATAATATTGATTTAGTTGCAGCTAAAAAATACGGTGTGACGGTGACAAATGTCCCAGCGTATTCACCTAACGCGATTGCTGAATTTTCTGTGACACAATTGATGCAACTCTTAAGAAGAACACCAGAATTTAATTTAAAAATTAAAAATCAAGACTATCGTTGGGCTCCAAATATTTCACGCGAGTTGAGAAGCTTAACCGTGGGTGTTATTGGAACTGGACGTATTGGCCGGGTTGCAATGGACATTTACAAAGGATTCGGTGCAAAAGTTATTGCATACGATGTCTATCCAAATGCTGAATTAAAAAAGAGTGGTATTTATGTTGATACATTAGATGAGTTGTTCGAACAAGCAGACGTTATTACATTACATACGCCAGCTACAAAAGAGAATGAACACATGCTTAATCGAGATTCATTTGAAAAAATGAAACACGGAGTTCTGATTGTAAATACAGCCCGTGGAACGTTAATTAATACTGAAGATTTAATTGACGCATTAAAATCAGGACAAGTTGGTGGAGCAGCTTTAGATACGTATGAATTCGAAAATCCAATATTTAATCATGATTTAACGGACTCATCTATTGAAGATCCATTATTTAATGAACTTTTAGATATGGTAAATGTTATTTTAACACCTCATATTGCATTCTATACTGAAACTGCAGTTAAAAATATGGTTGAAATTGCTTTGAATAGTGCTTATCAATTTTTAACAACAGGCGTTGTGGAAACAGAAGTTAAATAATTAAAAATAAGACTTGTGTTCTAATTTTAGATTTTGTATACTTAAAGACGATGTTAAAACATCAATTCACACCTTGTGGGATGTGACTGAGGGTGCTCGGGAGAGTCTTAGCACAGTTGAACACTTGGGAGGAAAATAAAACTTTTACTCGGAGGCACTACATTATGGCTGTTATTAGTATGAAACAATTGCTCGAAGCCGGTGTTCATTTTGGACATCAAACACGTCGCTGGAACCCAAAGATGAAACCATACATCTTTACTGAAAGAAATGGTATTTATATCATTGATTTACAAAAAACAGTTAAATTAGTTGATGCTGCTTATGCATCAATGAAAAAAGCTGCTGAAGATGATGGTGTTGTTCTTTTTGTTGGTACAAAGAAACAAGCACAAGATGCTATTGAAGAAGAAGCAACTCGTGCTGGACAATACTTTGTTAACCATCGTTGGTTAGGTGGAACTTTAACTAACTGGAACACAATTCAAAAACGTATCAAACGTCTTAAAGAAATCAAAAAAATGTCAGAAGATGGCACATTTGATCTTCTTCCTAAAAAAGAAGTTTCTTTATTAATTAAACGTAGAGATCGTCTTGAAAAATTCTTGGGTGGTATTGAAGATATGCCTCGCATCCCTGATGTATTATTCATTGTTGATCCTCGTAAAGAACGTATCGCTGTTAAGGAAGCTCAAAAATTGAATATTCCTATCATCGCTATGGTTGATACAAATAGTGATCCAGATGAAATTGATGTAAAAATCCCTTCAAATGATGATGCAATTCGTGCTGTACGTTTGATTACTGCAAAAATGGCTGATGCTATTATTGAAACTAATCAAGGTAAAGAAGAAGTGAATGAAGCTTCTTTCAAAAAGGCTGACGAAAAAGTAGATTCAATCGAAGATATCGTTGAAGCTGTTGAAGGCGGAAATGATAAAAAAACTGCTGAATAGTAAATAAATTAGGCTGTCTCAAAATTAGGTACTGTAATGGCCCTTTCTTTTGAGGCAGTTTTTTTAGATATAAAATCAATTAAATTATTTAAACAAGGAGGCCATTCAAATGGCAAAAATTTCTGCTTCTCAAGTTAAAGAATTACGTGATACAACTGGTGTCGGTATGATGGACGCAAAAAAAGCACTCGTTGAAGTTGACGGTGATATGCAAAAAGCAATCGATTTCCTCCGCGAAAAAGGTATGGCAAAGGCTGCTAAAAAAAGTGACCGTGTTGCTGCTGAAGGTCTATCTGATGTTCAATTCTCTGGTAACTTTGCAGCTATTGTTGAAGTTAACGCAGAAACTGATTTCGTTGCTCAAAACGAACAATTCAAAACACTTGTTAAATTGATTGCTACTAAAATTGCTGAAGCACATCCTAAAGATGTTGAAGAAGCACTTACAATTAAAACAGACCGTGGCACAATTAATGATGATTTAATTGAAGCAACACAAGTAATTGGTGAAAAAATTTCATTACGTCGTTTTGAATTAGTAGAAAAAACTGATAATGAAAGTTTTGGATCATACTCACATATGGGTGGCTCAATTTCAACACTTGTTGTCGTTACAGATGCTGATGAATCAACTGCTAAAGATGTTGCTATGCATGTTGCTGCAATTAATCCTAAGTATGTATCTCGTGAACAAGTACCTGCTGATGAATTGGCACATGAAAAAGAAGTACTTTCTAAAGAAGCTGCTAATGAAGGCAAACCAGCAAATATCATTGAAAAAATGGTTGAGGGTCGTTTAAATAAATATCTAGCTGATATTAGCTTAGATGATCAAGATTTTGTTAAAGATCCTGACATGACAGTTGCTAAGTATGTTGCTTCTAAGGGTGGAAAAGTTAAATTATTTATCCGTTATGAAGTTGGAGAAGGTCTTGAAAAGAAAGAAAATAATTTTGTAGACGAAGTTATGGGCCAAATTAAATAATTTTCTACAATCCAAAAGTTTGTGCTTTAAGCACAAACTTTTTTTAATAAATTTATTTTGATATAAATTGAATTATTAATTATACCTAAAATATGGTAAAATAATTGTAAATAGATTGTAGGAGGAACATTGGATGTCAGATGTTAAGTATCGACGCGTTATGTTGAAGTTAAGCGGTGAAGCATTAGCCGGAGAACAAGGATTTGGTATTAATCCACCTGTAATTAGAAAAGTTGCTGAAGAATTAAAAGAAATTCAAGAAATGGGTGTTGAAGTCGCTATCGTTGTTGGTGGTGGTAATATGTGGCGTGGTGAAGCTGGAGCCGCAATGGGTATGGAACGTGCGCAGGCAGATTATATAGGGATGCTAGGAACAGTTATGAATGCACTAGCATTGCAAGATAATCTTGAGTCTGTAGGTGTCCCAACTCGAGTTCAAACAGCTATTGAAATGCGCCAAATTGCAGAACCCTATATTCGCCGTAAAGCTGTTCGTCATCTTGAAAAAGGTCGCGTTGTTATTTTTGCTGCGGGTACGGGTTCACCATATTTCTCAACAGATACAACTTCAGCGTTAAGAGCTGCAGAAATTAATGCTGATGTTATATTGATGGCAAAAAATGGCGTAGATGGTGTCTATTCTGCTGATCCTCAAAAGGATGACTCAGCAACAAAATATGAAGAATTAACACATTTAGATATAATTAATAAAAACTTACAAGTTATGGATACAACTGCAAGTACATTATCGATGGATAATGATATTCCGTTAGTCGTATTTAATTTGAACGAACCAGGAAATATAAAAAAAGTTGTTCTCGGTGAAACCATCGGAACAACCGTTAGGGGAAAATAAATGAAAATAACAGAACCTATATTAGTTGATGCTCAAGATAAAATGTCAAAAGCAGAGGTTTCACTTCAAAAAAATCTTGGTAATATTCGGGCTGGTCGAGCTAATGCTAGTTTATTGAATAATGTGACAGTAGATTATTATGGTGCACCAACGCCACTTAATCAAGTTGCACAAATTTCAGTACCAGAAGCTCGCGTACTTTTAATTACGCCATTTGATAAAAGTGCTTTGAAGGATATTGAACATGGTTTATTAGTTGCTGATTTAGGAATTAGCCCTTCGAATGATGGATCAGCAATTCGATTAGTTATTCCTCAATTAACAGAAGAACGTCGTAAGGAATTAGCTAAAGACGTTAAAGCTGAAGCAGAAAATGCTAAAGTTATTATTCGTAATATCAGACGTGATGCAGTTGATGCCTTGAAAAAATCAGAAAAAAATGGTGATTTAACCGAAGATGATTTACGAGATTTAGAAAAACAAGCTCAAGATGTGACGAATGCATCAATTAAAAATATTGATAATATTCAAGCAGATAAAGAAAAAGAAATTTTAGCAGTTTAAATAAATAGCTTTATTTTAAGACAGGCGTCGTTTTGTGCCTGTTTTTTTGCTACAATAGAACATGTAACTATTCTTGGAGGTACAATATGGCTTTTAATTTTAAAAAAAATAAAACAAATGAATTAATCCAATTGGATATGGAAAGAATTCCTAAACATGTTGCTGTTATAATGGATGGTAATGGACGTTGGGCAAAAAAAAGGCATTTACCTAGAATTGCGGGACATAAAACCGGTATGGATACTGTAAAAACAGTAACTATGGCTGCAAGTGATTTAGGGATTAAAGTTTTAACACTTTACGCATTTTCTACTGAAAATTGGAAACGGCCCGAAACAGAAGTTAATTACCTGATGAGTTTACCGGGTACTTTTTTTGATAAGTTTGTACCAGAATTAATTGAAAAGAATGTAAAAGTTAATGTTATGGGCTACATTGATCAGCTTCCAAATGAAACAAAATTAGCTGTTCAAAATGCAGTGGAAGATACTAAAGATAATACAGGGATGGTTCTTAATTTTGCATTAAATTATGGTGGGCGAGCAGAGATTGTGACGGCTATCAAAAATATTGCAACTGATACCTCTAATGGTAAACTAAGCGTTGAAGAGATAACAGATAAAACAATTGACCAGTATTTAATGACTAGTAATTTAGCACCTTATAATGATCCGGAATTACTAATCAGAACTAGTGGTGAAGAAAGAATATCTAATTTCTTATTATGGCAAATTGCTTATAGTGAATTAGTGTTTACTGATACATTATGGCCTGATTTTTCTGAAGATGCATTAAAAGATGCAATACTAAATTATCAAAAAAGAGACCGCCGTTTCGGTGGTATAAAAGAATAGGAGAATTTTTATGAGACAGCGCGTAATTACGGCAATTGTGGCTCTCTGTATTTTCATACCATTGGTTATTATTGGTGGACTACCATTGCAGATATTTGCTTTAATTTTAGGATGCATTGGTATTTCGGAAGTATTTGTAATGAAGAAAAAATTATTGATATCACCAGAGGCTACTTTTGGTATCTTAATGACAATAACTGTGATTGCACCAGATAAGTGGTTTAAATTTTTACCAGCTCACATTTCTTCTGTAAATGTATTTTATTTTCTTGTTGCACTTCTATTAATGTATATGGTTACTTCAAAAAATCGTTTTTCATTTGATGATGCTGGTGTTTTTGTCTTAAGTTCTTTATATGTCGGGATGGGATTTCATTATTTTATTGCGGCAAGAGGCAACGATTTTAACGGATTAATGACATTAGCATATATTTTAATTGTTATCTGGACAACAGATACAGGTGCTTACATGTTTGGACGTAAGTTTGGTAAAAATAAATTAGCACCACATATTAGTCCAAATAAAACATGGGAAGGTTCAATTGGTGGAACATTAATGGCTACACTGTTAGGAAGTATCTTTATTTACTTCTTCCCACAAAATCATTCTTTTCCTATAATGATTTTGATTACGTTAATCCTTTCGGTATTTGGACAATGCGGTGATTTAGTTGAGTCCGCGTTTAAACGTTTCTATGGTGTAAAAGATTCTGGACGTATTCTACCTGGACATGGTGGTATTTTAGATCGATTTGATAGTTTAATATTTGTATGGCCAATTATGCATTTATTTGGGTTAATGTAATAAATTAAAGGGGGAGGATTCACATGATTAAAACGATTATTACATTTATTATCGTTTTTGGAATTTTAGTTGTGATTCATGAATTTGGTCATTACTATTTTGCAAAACGTGCTGGAATTTTAGTTCGTGAATTTTCAATTGGTATGGGGCCAAAAATACTTTCATTCCATAGAGGTAGTACAACGTACACTTTAAGAATATTACCTCTTGGTGGATATGTTAGAATGGCGGGAATCGCTGATGATGAAGATGAAGATTTAAAACCTGGTATGCCTATGAGTTTAATACTGGATAGTAATAATAAGGTTACAAAGATTAATACGAGTAAAAAAACAACGCTGTATAATGGTATCCCAATCGAATACCTAGATAGTGATTTGCAAAAAGAACTCTGGATTACAGGATATGAAAATGGTAATGAAGAGATAGTAAAAAAATATAATGTTGATCATGATGCGTTAATAATTGAAAAAGATGGCACAGAAATTCAAATCGCTCCTGAAGATGTTCAATTTCAATCAGCTACGCTTTGGAATCGAATTTTAACGAATTTTGCTGGACCGATGAATAACTTTTTATTAGCTATTGTTGCATTTATACTACTTGCTTTTATGCAAGGTGGCGTTGCAACCAATTTGAATCAAATTGGTACAATTCAAGAGAATTCTGCGGCTCAAAGGGCGGGGTTAAAAGCAAATGATAAAATTGTAGCTGTATCTGATAAAAAGACAACAAACTGGACTGAATTAACGACAGCGATTAGCAGTCGTCCTGATAAAAAAACTGACTTAAAAGTAATAAGGAACGGTAAAACAGAATCAATCGTTATTACACCTGAATCAAGTAAAACAGACTCAACAAAGATCGGTAAAATTGGTATTACAGTTAAAATGGATCACTCATTTATCAATAAAATTACTTATGGGTTTACGCAATCATGGAGTGTCGTGGCTAGTATTGTGGCTGTATTAGTAGGGATGTTTACTAAAGGTGTCAGCTTAAATGATTTTGGTGGTCCGGTTGCAATTTATGCAGTGACTTCAAATGCAGCAAGTTATGGGTTGGCGAGTGTTGTGTCATTGCTTGCATTCTTATCAATTAACTTAGGAATTGTGAATTTATTACCAATTCCAGCTTTAGATGGTGGAAAATTAGTACTAAATATTATCGAAGGAATTCGTGGCAAACCAATTTCACCTGAAAAAGAAGGTGTTATTACATTAGTTGGATTTGCATTTTTAATGATATTGATGATATTAGTCACATGGAATGATATTCAGCGTTATTTCTTTTAAATGAAAAAGGAGAATAAAATAGTATGAAACAATCACAATTATTAATACCAACAATGAAGGAAGTTCCAAGCGATGCTGAGGTTATCAGTCATCAAATGATGTTACGAGCTGGATATATTCGACAAGTTTCAGCCGGAATGTACAGTTATTTACCATTAGCTTTCTCCGTTATTAGAAAAATTGAAACAATTATTCGCGAAGAAATGGAAGCAATTGGAGCGGTTGAAATGCTTGTACCTGCCGTTATTCCTGCTGAATTATGGGAAGAAACAGGTCGTTATGAAACCTATGGTGATACACTTTTTAAATTAAAAGATCGACATGATAGAAAATTTATTTTAGGACCAACTCATGAAGAAACATTTACTTCTTTAATTCGTGATGAAATCAAATCATATAAAAAATTACCACTGACAATGTTCCAAATACAACAAAAATATCGTGATGAAAATAGACCTCGTTTTGGTATATTAAGAGGCCGTGAATTTTTAATGAAAGATGCTTATTCATTCCATGCGGATGAAGAAAGTTTAAATGATACTTATCAAAAAATGAATCGTGCATATCAAAATATTTTTGAACGCTGTGGTCTTAATTTTAGAAGTATTATTGGTGATGCAGGTGCAATGGGCGGTAATGATTCAAAAGAATTTATGGCAATTTCTGATATTGGTGAAGATACAATCGTTTATTCTGATAAGAGCGATTATGCAGCTAATTTAGAAATGGCAAAAAGTTTGAAAACATATAAGAATTCACATGAAGCGATTAAAGATATTGAAAAAATTGAAACACCAAATATTAAAACAATTGATGAGTTGGCTAAATTTATTGATACAGCAAGTGAAAATTTAATAAAATCATTATTATTTATGGCTGATGAAAAACCAGTGATGGTTTTAATGCGCGGAAATGATATTTTGAATGAAATTAAATTAAAAAACACATTAGGCGCTGATTTTTTACGTATGGCAACTGATTCAGATGTTACTGAAGTGTTGGGTGCAGAGTTTGGTTCACTTGGACCTGTTGGTGTTACAGAAGACGTAACAATTGTTGCCGACGAAGGAATTAAGGGAATGATAAATGCGGTCGTTGGTGCAAATACGACTGGTTCTCATTTATTTAACGCAAATATTGATCGTGATTACCGAGTAGATAAATTTGTAGATTTACGTTTGGCTCAAGAAGGTGAAACTTCACCTGAAGGGGAAGGCGAATTGAAATTTACTAAGGGGATTGAAATTGGTCATATCTTCAAAATTGGAACACGATATTCTGAGGCATTGGGCGCTAATATCTTAGATGATAATGGCCGCGAAAAACCTGTGATATTAGGTTGTTATGGAATCGGCGTTAGTCGTTTACTTGCAGCCATTGCAGAGCAACAAGCTGATGAAAATGGTTTAGTATGGCCTAGAAGTATTGCACCATACGATGTTCATGTAATTCCAATTAATGCTAAAAATGATGAACAAATGGCTCTAGCTAATGAAATTGACAAAAAAATGACTGAAAATGGTTACAAAGTATTGCTTGATGATCGTAAAGAACGTGCAGGTGTTAAATTTGCTGATTCAGATTTAATTGGATTACCTGTTCGAATTACAGTTGGTAAGAAAGCTGCTGATGGTATCGTTGAAGTGAAGTTACGTAGAAATGGTGAAACGATTGAAGTAACGAAAGACGAATTAGAGAGCTCTATCTCAATTTTATTAAAAGAAGAAAATCAAAACTAGTTAAAGAAGATTGAGTTCAAAAGAAAATTTTGACTCAGTCTCTTTTTCATTTTTAGAAAAGGAGTCAATCATTTGTCGCTTAATAATAAAGAATTATTCAATAAACTATTAGAACAAATTAATTTTCAATCAAGTGACCAACAAGATAGTGAAATATTGGATTTAATTGAAATTTCAACCGTAACTGTTCATGAAAAGTCAAAACTATGGGAATTCAAGCTAGTTGCCCCTAAAATTTTGCCATTTTCATTATTTAGTGACTTAGAAAATAAAATTGCAATTACATTTAAAGATATTGCAAAAACAAAAATAACTGTTCAAGTTGAGCAACCAGAATTAACAAACCAACTTTTAGGCGATTATTGGACATGGGCAGTTAAAAATAGTGAAGCTAATTCTTCGCTAGTACAAGAACTTTTTCATGGGAACGTCCCTTATCTTGATGATAGACGAGTGATGTTAATGGCTGAAAATGAAATTGTAAAAACGTTCTTAACAGGTCAAGCATTAGGACCAATTGAAACTGCGTATCAAATGGTCGGATTTCCACAGATAAATATTAATACATTATTAGATGAATCAAAATCACAAGAAAAAATAGAAGAAATTAGACAGCGAAAAGAATCTCAAGATGCCATAATGATGCAGAAGGCAACAGAAACTATTCAGAAACAAAATGAAAAGAAAAAGACTGATTCTCAAACTGTAATTAATGGACCTGTTCAAATGGGTAAAAAGATTAGTACAAAAGAGCCTGCAAAACGGATGGTTGAAATCATTGAAGAGGAACGCTCGGTTATTATTGAGGGATATATTTTCTCTAAGGAAATCCGGACGCTTAAGTCTGAAAGACAATTAATGATCATTAAAATGACGGATTATAGTTCATCCATGACCGTAAAAAAATTCTCTCGTAATGAAGAAGACGAAGCGATGTTTGCTGCTATTCAAGAAAAAGAATGGGTCAGAGTTCGTGGTGCAGTACAAGAAGATAATTTTATGCGAGATCTAGTGGTGAATGCTTACGATATTAATCAAGTCGACCACCCAAGCCGTCAAGAAACAGCTCCAGATGATGAACGACGTGTTGAATTACATTTACACTCAAATATGAGTCAAATGGATGCCACAAATTCAATTACGGATTATGTACAGCAAGCCAGTAAATGGGGACAAAAAGCAATTGCGATTACGGATCATTCTACCTTACAAAGTTTTCCTGAGGCTCATTCTGCTGGAAAGAAAAATAATATTAAAATTTTGTACGGTGTTGAGGCTAACGTTGTTGATGATGGTATTCCAATTGCTTTTAATGATAAGGATGTAAATCTAGAAGAAGCCACTTATGTTACTTTTGATACGGAAACAACGGGTTTATCTGCTCGATTTGATAAAGTTATTGAATTAGCTGCTGTTAAAATGACAAAGGGAAATGTCATTGAAGAATTTGATGAATTTATTGATCCAGGACATCATTTATCTGAAACAACAACTAATTTAACCTCAATTACGGATGAAATGGTTCATGGATCAAAATCTGAAGAAGAAGTTTTTAAATTATTTAGAGAATTTTCAGAAGGTAGTATTCTAGTTGCCCATAATGCTAGTTTTGATATTGGCTTTATGAATACTGGATATGAACGTCATGGCATGGAACCTATGCAAAATCCAATCATTGATACGTTAACGTTAGCAAGATTTTTACATCCCGAATTAAAAGGGTTTAGATTAAATACACTTTCCAAAAAATTCAATGTTAACTTGGAACATCATCATCGCGCTATTTATGATGCTGAGACAACTGGTCTTTTGTGTAATATCTTTATTAAAGATGCTAAGGAACGATTTGAAATAACGTCACATGTTCAATTGAATGATCATATGGGTGAGCATGATGCTTACAAACAAGCACGTCCATTCCATGTTACGTTACTTGCGACAACTCAAGCCGGACTTAAAAATATGTTTAAATTAGTTTCAACTTCGATGATAGATTATTTTTATCGGATGCCCCGCATCCCTCGAAGTGAGTTAAATAAATATCGTGAAGGTATTATCGTTGGTTCAGCGTGTGACTCAGGTGAAGTATTTACAGCAATGATGCAAAAAGGGATGGAAGAGGCTAAAGAAAAGGCTAAGTTTTATGATTACTTAGAAATTCAGCCTAAAGCATTATATGAACCTCTAATCCATCAAGAATTAATTAAGGATAATCAAAATTTAGAGGAAATTTTACAAAATATGGTTGATTTAGGACACGAAATGGATAAGCCGGTTGTTGCGACTGGAGATGTTCATTATATGAACCCTGAAGATAGTATTTATCGTAAAATTCTTGTTAATTCAATGGGTGGTGCTAATCCGTTAAATCGTTCTATTTTACCTGATGCACATTTTAGAACAACGAATGAAATGTTGGAAGGATTCCAATTTTTAGGTGCGGATGTTGCTAAAGAAATCGTTGTTACAAATACGAATTTAATCGCTAATATGATTGATGATGACATTTCTCCAGTTAAAGATCGATTATATGCACCGAAAATTGATGGCTCTGAAGAAGAAATTAAACAATTAACCTATAATCGCGCTCATGAACTTTATGGAGAAGAGTTACCTGAAACTGTGGTTAAACGTCTTGATAAAGAATTGACAAGTATCATTGATAATGAATTTTCAGTTATTTATTTAATTTCACAAAAATTAGTTCATAAATCTAACAAAGATGGTTATTTAGTAGGGTCCCGTGGATCTGTTGGGTCAAGTCTTGTTGCAACAATGACTGGAATAACAGAAATTAATCCATTACCACCTCATTATCGATGCCCTAAATGTAAATATACACATTTTTATGAAAAAGGTGAATATGGGTCTGGATTTGATTTACCAGACCAAGACTGTCCCAAATGTGGTACACCATTAGATAAAGATGGACATGATATTCCATTTGAAACTTTTCTTGGATTTTATGGTGATAAAGTTCCTGATATTGATTTGAATTTTTCGGGTGATTATCAAGCAATTGCGCATAATTATACGAAAGTTTTATTTGGGGAAGATTATGTTTTCCGTGCAGGAACAATTGGTACTGTTGCAGATAAAACGGCTTATGGTTATGTTAAGGGTTATGAACGTGATACTGGAGCAACGTTTAGAAATGCGGAGATAGATCGACTTGCTAAGGGGTCAACTGGCGTTAAACGGACGACCGGTCAACATCCTGGTGGTATCTTAGTTGTCCCTAACTATATGGATGTTTATGATTTTTCACCTATCCAGTATCCAGCAGATGACTCAACTTCCGAATGGAAAACAACCCATTTTGATTTCCATTCTATCCACGATAATATCTTGAAATTAGATATTTTGGGTCATGATGATCCAACCATGATTAGAATGTTACAAGATTTATCAGGAGTTGACCCAAAAACAATCCCTACGGATGATAAGGGCGTTATGCAAATATTCCAAGGGCCTGAAGTACTTGGTGTTACTAGCGACGAAATTTTCTCAAAAACAGGTACATTAGGTATTCCGGAATTCGGAACGAGATTTGTTCGAGGGATGCTAGAAGAAACAAAACCTAAAACATTTGCTGAACTATTAAAAATTTCTGGTCTATCACATGGTACAGATGTGTGGTTGGGAAACGCTGAAGAACTTATTTCTAATGGAACAATCACGATGCCGGAAGTTATTGGCTGTCGTGATGATATCATGATGGGGCTTATTCATATGGGTATGGAAGCTGGTAGCGCTTTTAATATTATGGAAGGTGTTCGAAAAGGAAAAGGTATCTCAGATGATTATCAAACTGAGATGAAAGCAGCAAAAATTCCAGATTGGTATATCGGAGCATGTTTAAAAATCAAGTATATGTTCCCTAAGGCACATGCTGCTGCGTATATTTTGATGGCCTTACGAATTGCATACTATAAAGTTTATTTTCCAATGTTATATTACTGTGCTTATTTCAGTGTTAGAGCAGATGATTTTGATTTAGTCGCAATGTCGCATGGTAAAGAAGCAGTGAAAAAAGCAATGAAAGATATTAATGATAAAGGGATGGATGCATCAACAAAAGAGAAAAATTTGTTGACGGTCCTTGAATTAAGCAATGAAATGCTTGAACGTGGCTTCCAATTTGGGATGATTGATTTGGATAAATCAGATGATTCAAATTGGATAATTGATGGTGATAAGTTAATTGCACCATTTAGAGCTGTACCAGGTCTTGGTAATAACGTTGCTAAGCAAATTATTGCTGCTCGTGAGGAACGCCCATTTTTATCTAAAGAAGATTTAGCTAAACGTGGTAAAGTTTCTAAGTCATTAATTGAGTATATGACTGAAAATAATGTTTTAAAAGCATTACCAGATGAAAATCAACTATCTATTTTTGATGATGTCTTTTTCTAAAAAGTGAGAACATAGCAGTTTGTTGATGTTTTCAGAAAATTATGCTATATTAAAGAAAGTATTTTGATATCTTGTTTGAGTGAGCAGCGATGCTCACTCTTTTTATTGGGAAAATGTAAGGAGGGTAACGTGTGAGTACTGTTATAGAGACTGTCACAGAGCTAGTTCAACCAATTGTTGATGAACAGAATATTGAATTGGTGGACATTGAATTTGTTAAAGAAGGCCCAAGTTGGTTTTTAAGAGTTTACATTGATAAACCTGAAGGCATTAAAATTGAAGAGTGTGTTGCTGTTAGTGATATTTTAAGTGAAAAATTAGATGAGATTAATCCTGATCCAATTCCACAAGCTTATTTTTTAGAGGTTTCATCACCTGGTGCTGAAAGACCTTTGAAAAAGGAAAAAGATTATGAAAGAGCTTTGAATGAATACGTTAATATTTCACTATATGAACCTATTAATAACGCTAAAATTTTTCAAGGTACCTTAACGGAATTAACAGCTGATGAATTAACAGTTGTTTATATGGACAAAACGCGTAAGAGAACGATCGTTATTCCTCGTCAAAAAATAGCTAAGGCGCGCTTAGCTATCAAATTTTAAGTAGCTTTTTATAAAGGAGTAAATTAAAGATGAGTAAAGAACTATTAAGTGCACTTACAGTGTTAGAAGAAGAAAAAGGTATTAAAAAAGAAGTTATTATTGATGCCATTGAAGCAGCATTAGTTTCTGCATACAAGCGTCATTACAATCAAGCACAAAATGTTGAAGTAGAGTTTGATTCAAAAAAAGGTAATATTACAGTTTATGCGGTTAAAGAAGTAGTCGAAGAAGTCTTTGATTCACGTCTTGAAGTTAGTTTGCAAGATGCTTTAGAGATTAATAAAGCATATGAAGTTGGCGATTCAATTCGATTTGAAGTTACACCTAAGGATTTTGGACGAATTGCTGCACAAACTGCTAAACAAGTTATCATGCAACGTGTTCGTGAAGCTGAACGTAGTATTGTTTATGATCAATATATTCAATATGAAAATGAAATCGTTAGCGGTGAAGTAGAACGTCATGATAATCGTTATATTTATGTTAATTTAGGTAAAGTGGAAGCTGTTTTAGCTAAGATTGATCAAATTCCTGGTGAAAGTTTTAATCCACATGATCGAATTAAAGTTTATATCACAAAAGTTGAGAATGCTGCTAAAGGCCCTCAAGTTTTTGTTAGTCGTTCACATCCTGACTTGCTAAAACGATTATTTGAACAAGAAGTTCCTGAAATATATGACGGAACAGTTGAAATTGTATCAATTGCTCGTGAAGCAGGTGACCGTGCTAAGGTAGCTGTTCGTTCGAATAATCCAGATATCGATGCTGTTGGTACTTGTGTTGGTCCTAAAGGACAACGTGTACAAACTATTGTTAATGAATTAAAAGGCGAAAATATGGATATTGTTGAATGGAATGAAGATCCTGCAAAATACATTGCTAATGCTTTGAATCCTGCAGAAGTTGTCAATGTTGTCTTTAATCCAGAAAATGATCATGCTTGTACTGTAGTTGTGCCAGATCACCAATTGTCATTAGCAATTGGTAAAAAAGGTCAAAATGCACGATTAGCTGCAAAATTAACAACGTTTAAAATTGATATTAAATCTGAATCTGATATGGTTAACAGTAGTGAAGAAAAAGAAGTTTCTGAAACAAACAAATAAGCCGATTAAAACTGATCGGTAATTGATTTGGAGGCAAATTAAAGTGATTAATCGTAAAATTCCAATGCGTAAAGATATCGTTACGGGTGAAATGAAACCTAAAAAAGAACTTGTTCGTGTTGTTAAGAATAAAGAAAATGAAGTATCTTTAGATCCAACAGGTAAGAAACCAGGGCGTGGCGCATATATTTTTCTTGATGTAGATGTGGCGAAGCAGGCTCAAAAAGAAAGAACATTCAATAAAGCATTCGGTATTAAGATTGACGAATCATTTTATGAAGAACTTGTCGAATATGTTGACCATCAGGTAGCTAGACGAGAATTATTTAAAGATGAAAAATAGTCAAAAATTCTTACAAATGCTAGGCTTGACCAGACGCGCAGGTATGTTGGTGACTGGTGAAGGACTAGTATTGAATGCTGTCAGGAAGAATAAAGCTAAATTGGTTATTCTTTCTGAAGATTGTGGACAAGCGACTTTAAAAAAAGTAACAGATAAGTGCAACAGCTATAATGTTAAATTATATGTTGGATTTTCAAAAGCCAGTTTAAGTGAGGCCGTTGGACAACAGCGCACAGTGTATGCTATTACCGATAAAGGTTTTAGCAGAAGGATGTGTGACTTAATGGATATATAGAAGGAGCATGCAAATATGGGAAAAAAAAGAATTTATGAATTAGCTAAAGAGCTAGAATTAAATACTAAAGATATTATTGATTTTGCAACGACAAAAGGTTTTGATGTTAAAAATCATATGTCAACTATTGGTGATAATGAAGAACGTCAGATTCGCGATAAATTTAAAAAGGGCGCTGCTAAAGTAGTTGCTGCAAAGAAAATGGTTGAAAAAACTGTATCTAATGCAACACCGAAAAAACCAGTAGCAAAACCTGTTGCAAAGAAACCAGCACAACCTGCTAAAACAACGAATAGTAAACCTGTTGCTCAAAAATCATCGCAGGTAGCTTCAAAACCAGTAGCAAGAACAACTAACGCTGCACCAAAGACAACAAATGAAAAGCCAGCAAATCGTCCTCAAAATAGTACACAATCAAGTGCTAGAACTGCTAATAATGGTAATGCTAATCAGCAAGGACGTTCGAGATTTAATAATAATAACCGTTATGGGAATAATCCTTATAACAAACGTAACAGAAATAAGAAAAACCGTCGTTCAACGACACCAAAACCACCTGTATCACCCAGAAAAGATAAACCATTACCAGAAATCTTATATTACAATGCTGCAACTAATGTTGCTGAAATTGCTAAAAAGATTCATCGTGAACCAGCAGAAATTATTAAAAAATTATTTATGTTAGGCGTAATGGTTAACCAAAATCAAACACTCGATACAGATACAATTGAAATTTTAGCAGCAGAATATGGTATTAAATCAGAAGCTAAAATCGATGTAGATGTTGCTGATATTGATAAAATGTTTGATGCAGAAATTAAAAATGAAGATAATCTTGTTTCAAGACCACCAGTTGTTACAATCATGGGACATGTTGATCATGGTAAGACAACCTTACTTGATAAATTACGTCATACACATGTTACTGATGGTGAAGCTGGTGGTATTACACAACATATTGGTGCTTACCAAGTAAAACATGATAATAAAACAATTACATTCTTAGATACACCTGGACATGCTGCATTTACAAATATGCGTGCTCGTGGTGCCGATATTACTGATATCACTGTTTTAGTTGTTGCTGCTGATGATGGGGTTATGCCTCAAACAATTGAAGCAATTAATCATTCTAAAGCAGCCAATGTACCTATTATTGTTGCTGTTAATAAAATGGATAAGCCCGGTGCTAATCCTGCTCATGTTACAGAACAATTGGCTGAATATGAATTAATTCCTGAAAGTTGGGGTGGTGATACTATTTTCGTTGAAATTTCAGCGAAAACAGGCACAAACCTTGATGAATTATTAGAAATGATTTTACTTGAAGCCGAAGTTCTTGAATTACAAGCAAATCCAAAACAAAAGGGTATTGGATCTGTTATTGAAGCTCGTCTTGATAAAGGCCGTGGAACAGTTGCTTCATTACTTGTTCAACAAGGTACGTTAAAAGTTGGTGATCCAATTGTTGTTGGTAATAGTTTCGGACGTGTCCGTACTATGACAAATGATAAAGGCCGTCAAGTTAATAAAGCTAAACCTGCTACACCAGTAGAAATTACTGGTTTGAATGATGTTCCAGGTGCTGGCGATCGTTTCGTTGTCTTTGATGATGAAAAAACTGCTCGTGCAGCTGGTGAAGAACGTGCTAAACGTGCTTTAACAAAAGAACGTGGAAATGTTACGCATGTAACACTTGATAACTTGTTTGATTCACTTAAAGAAGGCGAATTAAAAGAAGTTGCTGTTATTATTAAAGCAGATGTTCAAGGTTCAGTTGAAGCTCTTGCAGGAAGTTTGAAGAAGATTGATGTTGAAGGTGTTCGAGTTAATATCATTCATCAAGCAGCTGGTGCAATTACTGAAAGTGATGTTACTTTGGCAGAAGCAAGTAATGCTATCATTATAGGATTTAATGTTCGTCCAACACCTCAAGCTAAACTTCAAGCACAATCTGACGAAGTTGATATTCGCTTACATCGTGTTATTTATAACGCAATTGAAGAAATTGAAACGGCTATGAAGGGAATGCTTGAACCAGTCTTTGAAGAAAAAATAACTGGACAAGTTGAAATTCGTGAAACATATAAAGTTACAAAAGTTGGAACAATTGGTGGTGCTTACGTCACTGAAGGTTACATCGAAAGAGATAGCGGCGTTCGTTTAATTCGTGATGGTATTGTTATTTATGAAGGTAAATTAGCAAGCTTGAAACGCTTTAAAGATGACGCTAAAATTGTTAAACAAGGTTTCGAATGTGGTGTCATGATTGAAAAATACAATGACATTAGAGAAGGCGACCAAATTGAAGCCTACGTTATGGAAGAAGTTCCAGTTAAATAATTCATAACAACTATAGGAGGATATAAAATGACACAACATTACCGTGTAGGTCGTTTATCACAAGAAATTCAAAAAGAAGTTAATGATATTCTTTTAAAACGAGTGAGAGATCCTCGAGTTGAAGGTGTCACAATTACGGGAGTTAATGTAACTGGTGATTTACAACAGGCGACAATTTACTATAGTATATTGTCAAATATGGCATCAGATGCACAAAAAACACAACGTGGTTTGGAAAAAGCTTCTGGATTAATTCGTGGTGAACTTGGATCAAGATTATCAATTTATAAAACACCAGAATTGGTTTTTGTAAGAGATGAGTCAGTTCAATATGGTGATAAAATTGATCAATTACTTAAAAAGATAGATTCTGAATATTAAAATAAAAATCCTGATACCGTTTGTTGCTCTATTTAAACTGTTGTTGATGGATAACTTTATGAAGGTCCTAATCCTTAGTGATTAGGCCTTTTTTTCTCCTCATCAATGGAGATATTATCTTATAATATAATCATATCTTTTATTTTTAATAGTAATCAAGTAAAATTAGTTGTAAGTATTGGTATCTCATATCTTTGATTATATGGTGTAGTTGAATACTAATTCATTTGAAGAATTATGAATTTTTCTTATACCACTATTCAACAATCATTAGATAGTGTGGTAATTTCCTTTAAAAAATTAATTTAATTTTCAAAATATATATTAGAAAGAGGTACTAATTTGAATTCAGAGCAATATAAAGAATTATTAACTTCACAGTCAAAAGAAGTATTAATTCGATTACTAACAAAATATACTGAGAATAAATACGAAATAAAGAATGATATATTAGCTGATTTGGGATTTTTGGATGAAGAAGAAGAAATAGAAGATGCAAAGGAACGAATTCGAGAAATTATTTATGAAAATAGGAAACAAGGGTATGTTTCGTGGAGAGGATACGACAATATTAGTGAAGTAGTCGATAATCTGCTCTCTATTTGTGACGTGAGATTTAGTCAAAATTATTTAAAAGCACCTATGTTAATATTATTAGATTTATTAGAACAATTAGTAAAGGTCAGTGAGTATACAGAATTAGGGTTTATGATTGAGCAAGAGAGTATACTTTCTAAAATACGGATTTATGTAGAAAAACTGTCTGTTAAAGATGGGGCAGATGAAAAGAAAAAATTAATTGTTACGAATGTTATTCGATATGCTAAAAAAAATTTTTGGAATGAATGGGCGGTGAGTGATTTTGATTTACTCAGTCTCATTCTTCCTTTGCTAAATACAAAAAATACGGATAAAGTATTGAAAATTGCCGATAAAATTAGTACAAGATTTGATGAATATACACAACAAGATAGGAAAAGTAAATATTTATTATTTAAAATTAAATTGTTCTTCCAAGTAAATAAAATTAAAGAAGCAGAAGAAATTATTAATAATAATTTAGATATTGATGATGTTAGAATGTTTAAAGTTGAGTTAGCTGTTTCAAGAAAAGACTATGAAGTTGCAGAAAAATTAGTACTAAAAAAATTAATTACAGATAATGATAAAAATATTCAATATTTACAACCTTGGTATACTCGACTAGATACTATCTATGAGGAGACAAATCAAGTTCAAAAAAGAATTGAGTATTTAAAACAGGCATTATATAAAGGCAATGATTCCGATTATAAAAAATTAAAAAAGCTTTTAGTTGATAATGGATTTTGGAAAGCTGAATACCCTGATATTCTGAAAAACATTTCTAAAACACTTGATAATTGGCAACTTGCACAGATATTAGCAGATGAAAACGAAGCTACCATTTTGCTACAATTAATTAAAAAAAATCTGAATTTATTTATGAATTATGGAAAATATATTTACCCACTATATCCCAAAGAAGCTAACATGATGTTTGAAAGCATAGTTAAAGATTTAATAGTTAAAGCTAAAAATAGAAAAGACTATCAAAATATTGGCGATTATATTTTACGGTATAATAACTTTGGAGATGAGGAAGTAGCAATATCTCTTTGTGAGGGTTTGAAAAAGAAATATAAAAATCGGCCTGCACTACAAAAAGAAATGGATAACGTTATGGAAAGAATAAAAAATTATGATGTTTATGGGAAGTTTTGTGAATAATAACGTAGCTAAAACTGTTGGTAAATAGGTATTTAGGAATGATGATAGATAGTTATCTCTTAAATAGAAATTTCAATATTTATAAAAATTAGAATCGATATCCCTTGTTTTACTGATTATGATATACTGTTAAAAGTATATTAACGGAGGTAAGACAATGGACGGAATTATTCCACTATTCAAAGAACGTGGTATGACCAGTCATGATTGTGTTTTTAAGTGTCGTGGCATTTTTCAAACCAAAAAAGTTGGTCATTCAGGTACTCTTGATCCAAATGTTGATGGTGTTCTACCGATTTGTATTGGTAAAGCGACAAAAACAGTAAACTATTTGATGAATTCTGGCAAAGTATATGCGGGTGAAATAACACTTGGTTTCTCTACAGAAACTGAAGATTTAGATGGCGAAATAATCGAAGAAAAAGAGATTATAGATCCTTTCACATCGGAAGAAATTGATGATGTTATGAACCAGATGACAGGTACAATGATTCAAATTCCACCAATGTTCTCAGCTGTTAAAGTAAACGGACGTCGCTTATATGATTACGCTCGTAAAGGTGAAACAGTGGAACGTCCAGAAAGACAAATAACGGTGACTTCATTTATTCAAACGAAAGCTACAGAATATGATTTAGAAAATAAAAGACAAAAAATTTATTTTGAAGTTGCATGTGGAAAAGGGACCTATGTTAGGACGCTAGCTGTTGATCTCGGTAAAAAATTAGGTGTACCTGCAGTTATGTCCGACCTGACTAGACTGGAAAGCGGCGGTTTTAGAATTGATAAGGCGTTTACCCTGGACCAATTAAATGAGGCTAAAGTCAATGGGACGTTAGAATCGTTGTTATATCCAATTGATACAGCGCTAACATCATTTAAAAGGTATGAATTAACAACTGAACAGTGGCTTATTGTCCAAAATGGTGGATTTTTAGCAGTTGATTCGTTTAATAATGAGCCAACAGTTTCTCTAGTTTATGAAAATAAAATTAGATGTTTATACAGATTGAATAGTGAAAAAAATCGTTATCAGTCTGAGACAATGTTTGATTTAGGATAAAGGAAGATATTGGAACATGAAAGTTATTTATTTAACTGAACCGTATAACCCTAACGAAATTAGTAATGATTCTATTTCACTTGCTATGGGTTTTTTTGACGGTGTTCATTTAGGACATCAAAAAGTAATACAAGAAGCTAAGCAAAAAGCTAACGAAAAAAATATTAAACTTGCAGTAATGACATTTGATAAGCATCCGTCAGTACAATTTCAAAAAGCACCCGAACAAAGTGTAAAATATTTAACGTCTATGGAAAAAAAAATATTATTAATGAAGCAATTAGGCGTTGATATTTTTTATATTTTAACGCTAAATAATAGTTTAGCAAAAATGGAACCACAAGATTTTGTCGATAAATATATGGTTGCATTGCATGTAAAGGTAGTAGTTGCAGGATTTGATTATACGTATGGTAAAAAAGATATCGCAAATATGGATACACTACCTTTATATGCTAATCAAAAATTTGAAATTATTACTGTGCCTGAATTAGCGACGAATCATCAAAAGATAAGTTCATCTCGAATTAGAATGGAAATTGATAACGGACATATTAGCGATGTTAATAAGTTATTGGGCTATAAATATGAAACACTTGGTAAAGTTGTTCACGGTGAAGCTAGAGGTAGAGAACTTGGCTTTCCAACATTAAATTTAGAATTCAATGAACACATTCGAATTCCGGGACCCGGAATATATGTGACTAGCGTTCAGGTTGGTGATGTCTGGTATCGTGGGATGGCATCTATTGGCTACAACGTAACGTTTGGAAAAAATCGTGAATTAACGGTCGAAATAAATTTATTTGATTTCAACGAGATGATTTATGGCCAAATTGTTACGGTTCAATGGTTAGCATATTTGAGAAGTGAAGTTAAATTTGAAGGTATTCCTGGATTAATTACGCAATTAAATAAAGATAAAAAAAATACTAATACTTATTTTGACCAACACATATAAGTATTGGTTTAATGGCTGACTAAATAGGATATATTTAGTCAGCCATTTTCTTTAAAAAAGTGAGTGCATTCCTTGACAATAATCTCAACATTTAGTATATTAATAGTTGTCTTAGCACTCCATTGTGTTAAGTGCTAAAAAGAGGTGATTGATCATGCTAACAGAAAGACAAATGTTAGTGTTAGAAGCAATTGTCAGAGTATATACAGAGGTTGGTCAACCTGTTGGTTCTAAATCGGTCGTTGATTTTTTACCAATGCATGTAAGTTCAGCAACTATCAGAAATGAAATGGTGACATTGGAAAATAATGGGTTAATTAAAAAAACACATTCTTCTTCTGGTAGAATTCCTTCATTTTTAGGTTATCGATATTATGTTGATCACATTGTTAAACCCGGCGTTGTTCCAGCAGCGGAATTAGCGAATATTCAAAATTCTCTTGGTGTTCATTTTCAAAAGATTGATGAAATATTTGCAGAATCAACTAAGATTCTTTCGGACTTAACAAATTATACAGCGATTTCTTTACGACCTGAAACAATGGAAAGTCGTCTCGAAGGTTTTCGATTAGTACCATTAGGAAATCATCGAATTATGGCTATTCTTGTGATGAGTAGTGGCGTTGTTGAGAATCAGACATTCAGTATTCCTAAATCGATTAACGGATCAGATTTAGAAGCCGTAACAAGGTTGTTGAATGACCAATTAATTGGGTTGTCATTAGCTGAAATTTCTAAGAAGTTAAGAACAAGTATCCCAGTTATGTTGGTTAATTATATGCGTAGGCCAGCTGGTATTTTAGATATTTTTGGTAATATTTTAAAGCAGGCAGCACGTGAACAAGTTTTTGTTGGCGGTAAATCTAATATATTAGATTTTGCTACCGATAGTAACGTGGATGAATTAAAATCATTATATGATTTAGTAGACACATCAAATAACAAGAATATTGGTGAATTAATTGGAATTCAAGGTAAACCTATTCAAATTAAAATTGGTGAGGAATTAACGAACCAATTACTTGATAACTATAGTCTTATATCAGCTAGTTATGATGTTAGTGACCATGGTCAAGGGGTTATCGCATTATTGGGTCCTACAAATATGCCATATTCAAAAATGATTGGTTTATTAGATGCATTTAGTGATGAGCTTGCTAAAAAATTGTTAGATTATTATCAACAATTTGATAAATAAGAAAAGGGGTGTTGTGTGTGGTTAAAGATGCCAAAGAAGATTTAGTTGAAGAAGATGTTACACAAGAGCAACATCAGTCTAGTGAAGCAACTAATCAAAATGAGAAAAAAAGTTCTGTTACTGATAAAGTAAAAGAAAAATTTAGTAAAAAGCCTTCTGATGCAGATAAATTAGTTGAGTTACAAGCTAGTTTAGACACAATGGAAGATAAATATTTACGAGCAGAAGCCGAAATGGCAAATATGAATACACGCTTTAAGAAAGAACAAGAACAACTCTTAAAGTATAGCGGGCAATCATTAGCTAAAGATGTTCTACCAGTTATCGATAATTTGGAACGAGCATTGGCAATTGAGGTTGACACTGAGAGTGGCGAACAACTTAAAAAAGGTATTGAATTAGTTTATAAAGATGCACAAAAAGCATTAACTAATAATGACGTTATAGAAATTGCAACTGATGACGTTACTTTTGATCCAAATGTTCACCAAGCAGTTCAAACAGTTCCAGCTTCTGATGATCAAAAAGCAGATACAATTGTTCAAGTCCTTCAAAAAGGATATAAATTAAAAGATAGAGTGTTACGTCCAGCAATGGTCGTTGTCGCTCAATAATAATATAAGAAGAGGTAGATAAATTATGGCAAAAATTATAGGAATTGATTTAGGAACAACTAACTCAGCTGTTGCTGTGTTAGAAGGTAAAGAAGCAAAAATTATTACAAACCCAGAAGGAAATCGTACAACACCATCTGTTGTTTCATTTAAAGATGGCGAAACTCAAGTTGGTGAAGTTGCTAAACGCCAAGCAATCACAAACCCTGATACTGTTGCATCAATTAAACGTCACATGGGAGAAGAAGGCTACAAAGTAGATATTCAAGGAAAATCATACACACCACAAGAAGTTTCTGCTATGATTTTACAATACATCAAAGAATATTCTGAAGCTTACTTAGGCGAATCAGTAACACAAGCTGTTATTACAGTTCCTGCTTACTTTAACGATTCACAACGTCAAGCTACAAAAGATGCTGGTAAAATTGCCGGTTTAGAAGTTGAACGTATTGTTAACGAACCTACTGCTGCTGCTTTAGCATATGGTCTTGAAAATACTGAAAAAGATGAAAAAATCCTTGTATTCGATTTAGGTGGTGGTACATTTGATGTTTCTATCCTTGAATTAGGTGATGGTGTCTTTGAAGTACTATCAACAAACGGTGATACTAAACTTGGTGGAGATGATTTTGATCAAAAAATCATGGACTGGTTAGTTGAGACCTTCAAAAAAGAAAATGGTATTGACTTATCAAAAGATAAAATGGCAATGCAACGTCTTAAAGATGCTGCTGAAAAAGCTAAAAAAGATGTATCTGGTGTTACTAGTGCACAAATTAGCTTACCATTTATTACAGCCGGTGCTGCTGGACCTTTACATTTAGAAGCAACATTATCACGTGCAAAATTTGATAATCTTACACAAGACTTAGTTGAACGTACACGTATTCCAGTTCAAAATGCTTTAAAAGATGCTGGATTAACAAATGCTGATATTGATCAAGTTATCTTGGTTGGTGGTTCAACACGTATTCCTGCTGTTCAAGCATTAGTTGAAAAAGAAACAGATCACAAACCTAACCAATCAGTTAACCCTGATGAAGCTGTTGCACTTGGTGCTGCAATTCAAGGTGGTGTCATTACTGGTGATGTTAAGGATGTTGTTTTACTTGATGTAACACCACTTTCATTGGGTATTGAAACAATGGGTAGCGTCTTTACTAAGTTAATTGATCGTAATACAACGATCCCAACAAGCAAGTCACAAACGTTCTCAACAGCTGCAGATAACCAACCTGCCGTTGATATCCATGTCTTACAAGGTGAACGTCCAATGGCTACTGATAATAAAACATTAGGCCGTTTCCAATTAAATGATATTCCTGCTGCACCTCGTGGAATCCCTCAAATTGAAGTTAAATTTGATATTGATAAAAATGGTATTGTTAACGTTTCTGCTAAAGATTTAGGCACAAACAAAGAACAAAAAATTACAATCAAGAGTTCAGGTGGTCTTGCAGAAGACGAAATCGAACGCATGGTTAATGAAGCTAAAGAAAACGAAGAAGCAGATAAGGCACGTAAAGAAGAAGTTGATTTGAAGAATGAAGTTGATCAATTATTATTCTCAGTTGATAAAACTTTGGAAGAATTAAAAGGTAAAGTAACTGAAGAAGAAATTAAATCTGCTGAAGATGCTCGTGATGCTTTGAAGAAAGCTCAAGAAGATAACAATGTTGAAGATATGAAAGTTAAGAAAGATGAATTGAATAAAATTGTTCAAGACTTAACTGTTAAATTGTATCAACAAGCACAAGAAGCTCAAGGTGAAGCTGGTGCTGAAGGCACGGCTAAAGACCCTAAAGATGAAACTGTCGATGGTGACTTCGAAGAAGTTAACCCTGAAGATAAGAAGTAATCTTTACTAAATTTTGAGTGTGATAGAAAGTCAAAGGCCTTTGGGACTTTGGCTTTTTATTTCATGTTAGACATGTTATCCTATTTAGAGCAATAAAAACCAAAAAGGTTATTCGGAGGTACGGAATGGCAGAGAACAAAGATCCATATAATGTACTTGGTGTGACTAAAGATTCGTCACCTGAAGAAATAAAAAAAGCGTATCGTAAGTTATCTAAACAATATCATCCGGATATTAATAAGGATGCTGGTGCCGAAGATAAATTTAAAGAAATCACTGAAGCATATGAAACAGTTGGTGATCCACAAAAGAAAGCTGAATACGATCAATATGGTTCAGCTGGGTCTCAAGGTGGTGCTTACCGAGGATTTGGTGGTCAAGGACAACAAGGTGGATTTGGCGGCGGTGGATTTGAAGATATTTTCAGTTCATTTTTCGGCGGTGGTGGTGCTTCCCAAGATCCAACCGCTCCACGAGCAGGTCGTGATTTGCAATACGAGATGACATTGACATTTAATGAAGGTGTTTTTGGTAAAGAATCAACAATTAAATACAATCGTAAAAGTCTATGTGCTACTTGTTCTGGTTCTGGAGCAAAACCTGGAACTTCTCCAATTACATGTCATAAATGTGGTGGTCGAGGTACTATCCAAGTTGAGCGTCGTACGCCACTTGGAAACATGATGACTGAACAAGAATGTGATATTTGTCATGGTACAGGTAAAGAGATTAAAGAAAAATGTGATACATGTCATGGATCAGGCCATATTGATGAAAGACATGAAGTTAAAGTAACTGTTCCTGCTGGTGTTGAAGATGGTCAACAGATGCGTCTTCAAGGACAAGGTGAATCTGGTGAAAATAGTGGACCTTATGGAGATTTATACATTATCTTTAGAGTTCAGGCTAGTGGCACATTTGACCGTGAAGGTCCTGATATTTACATTGATGTTCCAATTAGCTTTGTCCAAGCTGCATTGGGCGACGAAGTAACGGTTCCAACCGTTCATGGAGATGTAAAAATGAAGATTCCCGCTGGAACACAGACTGGAACGACTTTCAGATTACGTGATAAGGGTGCGCCTAAATTACATGGTAAGGGTAATGGTGATCAAGAAGTGACGGTTAATATTGAAACACCTCGTAATCTTAAAAAAGAACAAAAAGATGCTTTGAAAGAATTTGCTACAGCTAGCGGTAAAAACGTTGTTGGCGAAGGTAATTTATTTGATAAGTTAAAAGATCAATTTAAAAATAAGAAATAAAGTTAAAAATAGAATCGTCTTCTAAGATGATTCTATTTTTTTGTATGCGAACTGTAATTGTGTTTAGTAGCGTTGATTGTTATAATCAGAAGAGATAGAAACAAGAAAGTAGGACGCTATTAATGGATTTTGAAGAAATGCAAGATAGACAAAAACATATTCGAAACTTTTCGATTGTAGCACATATTGATCATGGAAAATCCACACTTGCGGATCGTATCCTCGAGATGACTGATACAGTTACTAAACGTGAGATGCAAAATCAATTACTCGATTCGATGGATCTTGAACGAGAACGTGGAATTACAATTAAATTAAATGCGGTTGAATTACATTATCTTGCTAAAGATGGTGAAACATATATCTTTCATTTAATTGATACACCAGGACATGTTGATTTCACTTATGAAGTTTCAAGGAGTTTGGCGGCTTGTGAAGGTGCTGTACTTGTTGTAGACGCTGCTCAAGGTGTTGAGGCACAGACACTCGCAAACGTTTATTTAGCGATTGATGATGATTTGGAGATTTTACCAGTTATTAATAAAATTGACTTACCATCTGCTAATGTTGAAATGGTAAAAAAAGAAATTGAAGATGTTATCGGATTAGATGCCTCTGATGCCGTTCTGGCAAGTGCTAAAAATGGTATTGGTATTGAAGAGATGCTGGAACAGATTGTAACGAAAATTCCTGCACCAAATGGTGATTTAAAAAAACCATTGAAAGCTTTAATTTTTGATTCAATCTATGATAGTTACCGTGGCGTTGTTTTGAGTATTCGGGTGGTTGACGGTGTTGTAAAACCTGGCGACACAATTGAATTAATGAATAGTAAGAAAAAATATGAAGTGACTGAAGTTGGGGTTATGTCACCCAAAGCAGTTAATCGTGATTTTTTAATGGCCGGAGATGTTGGGTATGTTACAGCGGCAATTAAAGATATTCGAGATACACGAGTTGGTGATACAGTAACTTCAGCTGACAATCCAGCAACTGAAGCACTAGATGGTTACCGTGCAATTAATCCTATGGTTTATTGTGGGTTATATCCCGTAGATAATTCAAAATATAATGAATTACGTGAGGCACTTGAAAGATTACAATTAAATGATGCTGCTTTACAATTTGAACCAGAAACGTCACAAGCACTAGGATTTGGGTTCCGTTGTGGATTTTTAGGGTTATTACACATGGATGTTGTCCAAGAGCGGTTAGAACGTGAATCTGGGTTAGATTTGATTACAACGGCACCATCTGTAATTTATCATGTTGATTTAACTGATGGTGAGAAAATAATTGTTTCTAACCCTTCTGAAATGCCAGAACCATCATCAATTAAGCAAATTAACGAACCTTATGTGAAAGCAAGTATTATGGTACCTAATGAATATGTTGGAGCAGTCATGGAACTTTGTCAAAAAAAACGTGGTGTTTTTGAGACGATGGATTACTTAGATGAATTCCGTGTAAATATTATTTATCATATGCCTTTATCAGAAATTATCTTTGATTTCTTTGATAAATTAAAATCTAATACACGTGGATATGCATCCCTGGATTATGAAGAAGAGGGTTACCGTCCAAGTGATTTAATTAAAGTTGATATCTTGTTGAATGGTGAAGCAGTTGATGCATTGAGTTTTATTGTTCATCGTGATTTTTCTTTTGAACGTGGAAAAGGTATCGTCAATAAATTAAGATCATTAATTCCGCGCCAAATGTTTGAAATTCCAGTTCAAGCTGCTGCTGGACAAAAAATTATTGCAAGAACAAATATTAAAGCATACCGTAAGGATGTTACAGCTAAATTGTATGGTGGAGATCGAACACGCCGTATGAAACTTTTGGAAAAACAAAAAGCTGGTAAGAAACGAATGAAACAAGTTGGTAATGTTGAGATTCCACAAGAAGCATTTATGGCAGTCTTGAAAATTGATGAAGATGAAGAATCTAAGAAAAAATAAGTAAAAACGACAACCGGAAAAGTCTGGTTGTCGTTTTTTTTATGATAAGTATGCTTCATTATTTTGCATGTAAACCATCTCATCGTATGAAATTTGTTCTCTTAACAGATTTGCCGTTGCAGGGGTGATTAATTTTTGTTCTAATTGAAGTTGAACAAAATTATATTCTAATTGAAAGGCATTTATAAAAATATTATTTTGTAAGATAAGTTCAGTCTCATTTGAAAACATTCTTCTGTGTCTAACTGATAAAAATTGTCTAACCAGAGTAACGGCCATTGAATTGTCAACAGTGGTAATAGAGGTTAAATAAGTAATTGCTGCCTGATAACTAGATTCCTCCATTAAAATAAAGTCATCTTTTGTATTATTATAATATTTTTTGAAAGTATTTTTTTGATTTTCAGTAACCTGAGATAGCGCTTTTTCGCCTTTCTTAATAGCAAAATGTTTAAATAAATGAAGTGAATAGAATTTCAAGTGTATTATGAGATGTTTAAGTGAAAATCCACGGGTTGATTGATAAGTTGTAGCAAGATACTTTTCGTACCAAGAACCAGTTTTTTCAGAAACCTGACCACTCGATAATAATTCATGCAAAATATTTTCTTCAATTTCTTGTGTTTTTTCTAATAGGTCATAAAAATCACTCTTTTTAGGCCGTTTTAAAAAATTTTGTTGGTTATATAGCGTTTCAATTACTGTTTGTCTTTCTGGACTAGGAATATTTGTGACATTAAGTTGTTCAACAGTGTAAATAACCATCTTAGAACGAATTTCACCAATATTTTCTAAAATAGTAATCTCATTCTTTTTGGTAATTAAGTGCGGTAGTAGGAAAGTAGGAACTAACATGCTAATTAATATAACTAATGCAGCTATAAAAATGATTTCATTTCTCATAGGGAATTCAATTCCTGAAACAGTTACTAATGGTAATGAGTATGCCATGGATAGTGTAATTGTTCCGTGAATTCCACTTAGGGCAAATGTAAAATCGTCTTTTGTTGATAAATTTTTTAATAGGAAGTGGGACCATAGAAAACGCATTAGTGTCATAATAAAGTAAATACCAATACTAATAACAAGTAAAATTAGTGAATTAAATCCTGAGCTTTTTAATAAATCCGAGGTAACAGTAGGCAATGTTAAACCTAGAACTACAAAAACAAACCCATTTAAAGCATCTGTAAGTACTTTCCAAATACTACTTGATATAAATTGTAATTTAGTTGAAGATAACCGTAAACGATCTTTTTGAACACCATGAATTAAACCGGCAGCAACGACTGCTAAAATACCTGAACAACCTAATTCTTCAGATATAAAATAAATTAAAAAAGGAGTTATTATTTCAATTGGAATCATAATTGCTGTATCTTCGATGTGCCAATTTAGTAACGTTAACCTTATTTTAACGAATACTAATCCTAAAAATGCACCAATTAAGAGTCCACCAAAAAATGATGTGCTAAAAGCACTTAGACCTTCGTTCATAGAAAAAGTACCTGAAGAGAAAGCAGTTAATGCTAAACTAAGACCAACAATACCAGATGCATCATTAAACAAGGATTCATTTTCCAATATATTCATCATTGACTCAGGAATCGGTAAATTTTTTGTCACTGAAGATACTGCTACTGTATCTGTGGGTGTGACAATCGCTGCTAACGCAAATGCTAAGGCAAGTGATAAATCAGGTAAGACTGAGTGAACTAAAAACCCAGTGACAATTATTGTTGCACCAACTAAAATGATGGCTAATGAAAGCGTCGTTAAAATATTTCTAGCTAATGCTCTTCTAGATGTATTTTGGGCTTCATTGAAAATAATAGGTGCAACGATTATCATAAAAAATAATTCTGGGTTAAGTTCGAAATGTTGGAAATTTGGTAATAAAGAAAGCGCTAATCCTATACCAATTTGATAAAAAGCTTGTGGAACTTTTGGAAACTTAACAGCAATCACATTTGCGATAACCACGCCACCAAGTAATAATAAGATAGCAGATAGTGAATCCATAATATTGCCTCCAATAATTTCAATTTAGAATGGTGTCTATTTTAACACATGTCTAAATTTAACAACATAATAAAAGGCTAAGTTATCTAAAATAACTTAGCCTTTTATTAATTTATACGAATAAGTTAATAAGCATAACACCACCGAGCCCTGAAACAGAGACGACTGTTTCAAGAACGGTCCACGTTGCGAGTGTTTCTTTAACGGTTAGATCAAAATATTCTTTAATCATCCAGAAACCAGCATCGTTTACGTGAGATGCAATTAAACTACCTGAACCAATGGCGATAACCATTAATGCAGGATCAACGCCTGACCCAGCTATTAAACCACTGACTAGACCGGCAGCTGTTAATGCAGCAACTGTTGCAGAACCAAGAGAAATTCTAAGAAGTGCAGCAATTAACCAGCCTAACAATAATGGTGATAACGATGAGGATTCAAACATTCTTGAGATAACATCTGCGACACCACCATCAACAAGAACTTGCTTAAATGCACCTCCACCACCAATGATTAAGAGTAGCATTGCAATTTGTTTAATGGCAACTTCAAGAGAAGCCATAATATCTTTGACTGGGATCTTTCGGGCAATACCCATTGAATAGATAGCGAACAGAAGGGAGAGCAGCATGGCAACGCCAGGAGACCCAACGAACATGAAAAAGGAATCTATAGAGTTAGGGTTCTTTGGTGTTATCCCTTTATTAATAATCATGTCGTAAACTGTTGAAATAGCCATAATTACAACGGGAAATAAAGATGTCAAAGTACTCATTGCAAAACTAGGTGTATCTTCAAGTTTAAATTCTTTTTGTGTTCCTAATGCGCTTAAATTTCCTTTTTGCTTAAATGCCGAAGGAATATATTTTTTTGCAATCATAGCGAAAAGTGGACCGGCAATCAATGTTACCGGAATAGCTAATAGTAATCCGTAAATAAGAACCATCCCTACATTAGCATTTAGTGCTGATGCAATTGCAGTTGGGGCGGGGTGAGGTGGTAAAAAGCCATGAGTAACTGAAAGTGCAGCTGCCATGGGAATCCCAAGATATAAAACTGAAATTCCTAATTCCGTAGCAATCGCAAAAACGATTGGGATCAATAAAACAATACCAACTTCGAAAAATAATGCAATACCAATAATGAATGATGCAAGTACGACTGCTAATTGAATCCATTTTCGACCAAATCGGTTAATTAAAGTAGTCGCAATCCGATAAGCACCACCTGAATCAGCAACCAGTTTACCTAGCATAGCACCAAAACCGAAGACTAAGGATAAATGACCTAATTGACTACCAATACCATTTTCGATAGAAGTCGTGATTTTATCTAAAGGCATCCCTAATCCAATGGCAACAACAAATGATGTGATAATTAATGAAACAAATGTATTTAATTTAAATTTAATGATTAATAAAAGTAAAAAGAGAATCCCAATAAAAACAATTAAAAGTGGCATAGTAACTTTCCCCCAATGAAACTAGATTTGATGATAATGTTTCCGCTGGAAATCAGCAATATTTTTATATTCAGCGCTTAATGACCTACTTACTCGAACAAATATAGGTAATAGCTCACGATATACTTCAAAGTTTTCTTTTTGTGGTTGGTGGACATGCATGGAACCAATCATATTTTCAACAGCAGATAGATCAGCAATTAAATGTAAACTTTGCATTCCTAAGACAGCTGCGCCAAGACAAGAACTTTCAAAACTTTCAGGAATTGTAACTTCTTGTTCAAAAATATCGGCTAATAATTGTCGCCATAAAGATGATTGGGCAAAACCACCTGTTGCTTGGATTCTAGTGGGTTTCCCAGCAATTTCAGTTAGTGCTAACATGACCATGTCTAAATTGAAAACGATCCCTTCAAGTACAGCTCGAGCCATATGCGCACGTGTATGTTGACGTGTTAAACCAAAGAATGAACCTCTAGCATTAGCATCCCAGAGTGGTGCCCGTTCGCCACCAAGATAGGGGTGGAAGAGGAGTCCATCGGAACCGGCAGGAACCTTTTCTGCAATTTGAGTGATGACTTCATAGGGATCAATTTTCATTTGTTCAGCAGTAATTTTTTCGGGTGTAAATATCTCATCGCGCAACCAGCGGAAGACGATACCGCCATTGTTAACTGGCCCACCAATGACCCATTTATTTTTGGCGAGCGCATAACAGAATAGTCTACCTTTAGGATCTGTAACAGGGTGATCGATAACCATTCTAACGGCACCACTCGTACCAATTGTGACAGCCGCAACACCCGGTTCGATAGCATTAACACCAAGGTTTGATAGAACACCATCACTTGCACCAACAATAAAAGGAACATCACGTTGGATACCAGTTATTTTAGAAAATTCAGTATTTAGTCCGGATAGTTGGTACGTTGTTTCAACTAGTTCTGGTAACTGTTCAGGTGTGACACCAGTTACAGATAATGCTTGCTTATCCCAATCTAAATTAAAAATATTGAATAAGCCTGTAGCTGACGCTAAAGAATGATCAATAACAAGTCGATCAAATAATTGATATAAAATATAATCTTTAATACCAACAAAATAGGCTGCCTGATTAAATAAATCTGGTTTATCATTCTTTAACCAAATTAGTTTTGATAATGGTGACATAGGATGAATAGGTGTTCCAGTTTTGAGATAAATTTCATGACCAACACCTGATTCATTTAAATCATCACTCCACTTGCTAGCTCTGTTATCAGCCCAAGTAATCGATCTAGTTAACGGTTTATGATTTTTATCAAGTAGAATTAAACTGTGCATGGCAGCTGAAAATGAAACGCCTTTTAAATCAGTGGGGCGTAAGTTCGCTTTTTTATTGACCTCAGTGATTGCTTTTGTTACAGCAGCATAAATTTCATCAGGATCTTGTTCAGCCATCCCATTTTCTTCTTGATAAAGTGAGTAACCAATATTAGCGTATTCAATTACGGTACCTTTAAGATCGTATAAAACTGCTTTCGTGCTTGTTGTTCCAATATCAACACCGATTATATGTGGCATAGTGATCTCCCTTGAATAAATAGTAGTATGAATAATAAAGTTTATTAAAATTACAGTTAACGCTTACATTATCGTCTTTGAGTTAATTTAAAGCAACTATCTTTACTTATTTAAAATTTGATAATAAAGGATAGAATGCTGCTAAAATTAAAAAGAAGGAAAGAATAATGATTAGAATAGTTTGACGGCGATTACCATGATGTAAGAATAAGTTTAAACATGAGGTAACAGCAATGTAACCACCAAGTATCATCAAAAAGATAAATGTATCTGTAATAGGATTTAAACTAATAAGCGAAAAAAGTCCCAGTATCAATAGCCAGTTACGACTATTTTTTTCCCAGGCTAACGAGCCAAAAAAAAGTGACTTATATGAAAATTTTCGACGTTTTTTTTTCGTAAATGTAGAAATATAAATAATAGTGGTCATAATAAACCAAATGGAAAGAATGAATGGACCGAGATATTGCATAAGTAAACTCCGTTAAATTTAATTTTTTGAAAATAAAGTTGATAAACGTGTCATAAAAGTCGATAAGAATCTTTCGGTTTCAACGGCAACAGCGACAACCGTTGTTGCTTGATTTGAATTTAGGCGTGTCTCGTCACCGATTGTACGTCCAGAAAAAGGCGCTTCTGTGTCAACTTTCATATTGATAGGTAAAGTAGTGACTAAAGATGCATCTATAGCAACGGCAACAGCTAAGGGGTCATGCAAAGCACAGCCGTCTAAATTTGTTTTTAGGTTTGCATAGGCGTTAATATAGTAATCAACAATATCGGCGAAAGCTCGACTTGATGGACTGTCAATTTCACGCCATAGCTCTGTTTCTTTTTTTGTTAAAAGTGTTTTAAGTGTTACGTCTAGACCTACCATTGTAATAGGCAATTTACTTTGGAATACTTCATTTGCGGCTTCTGGATCTTGATTAATATTTGCTTCAGCAACGGCAGTTACATTTCCAGGGATTGTTAAAGCACCACCCATTAAAACGACTTTACCAATTAATGTTTCAATTTTAGGATCTTTTTTTATGGCTAATGATAAGTTCGTTAATGGACCAGTAGGCACAATAATTAAATCTGATTGAAATTCATGTGCAGAATCGATAATAAAATCGATTCCAGATTCTGAGGCGTATGGTTGGCTTGATTTAGGGATTTTTATGTCACCTAAACCGTTCATACCATGTATTTCTTGGCTTATTTCTAAAGTATCAAAAGATTGAGTCGTGATTGAATGTTTCTCACCGAGATAAACTGGAATATTTGATTCACCTAATAAATTAAGTAAGTTCAAACTGTTTTGAACACCAGCTAGCATTTGCAGGTTACCGTAAGAACCTACAATACCAATTAAATCAATTTCGGTACTAGCGAGAGCATAGGCAATAGCCAATGCATCGTCAATACCAGTGTCTAAATCCAAAATCATTTTCTTTCTTCCCATAAATAAAACCTCCCCAATATTTTAATAACCTTAGTTTACCAAAAAAAGCGATAAATTGTTATCGTTTTCCTCTTTAATTAATGCATGAATGAATGCAATGCTTTATAATAAACTTTGAGAACTAAACAAAATTTGATGTAATTTAAATTTATTTAAAATATGAGGTGATAGTATGGCACAAGAAACATTGTTTGATTATTTAAAGAAGGAATTACCAAAAATTGATTTTGATGGTGATATTGTATTAGATTGGCAGAAAAAGGATCATACATTTACAGTAGATCTCACATTTTATGCTGAGAATAAGTCACAACAAGCAATTCTTGATATTGAAGGTGTTAACTCAGAATTACCCATTATTTCATTTGGGGATGCTATATTACTCTATGATGAAGAACGTTTTGACTCAAAGGAAGTTGAAAAAGAGTATTTAACAACATTACCCTTTCAAGGGAAATCGGGTTGGGAACGCTCAGAGGCAGCAGCATTTATTAACTATTTACAAATTGTACTAGACAATGGTCAAAGTGATTTGTTAGATTTTTTGAATGATGATGATGCTGAATTCTTTGAACTAAGTTGGTCAGCTAGCGATTTTGAAAAAATTCAAAAAGCACAAAGTACAGAAAAAAGTATGCGATTAATTTATCCAAAATTTTAGGAGGATTTCAATTTGAAATGGACAGAAGTAAGTATCTCAACAAGTAGTGAAGCTGTAGAAGCGGTTTCTAATATTTTAATTGAAAGTGGTGCTGAAGGTGTCCAAATTGATGATTCAAAAGATTTTGAAAAATTAATGCAGGATAATTTAGACGGGAACGATTTTACATCAGTTGAGCACCAAAATGATGGAGCAAAGATTTCTGCCTTTTTCCCTGAAACTATTTTTATTCCTGAAATATTGCCAACTATACAGAGTAGGGTTAATCAATTAGCTGATTTTGGACTTAATCCGGGACGTGGTCTGATTGAATTGAATGAAGTGGATGACCAAGGTTGGGGATTGGAATGGCAACAATACTACCATCCGGTTAGAGTTACCCGATTCCTAACAATAGTACCAAGTTGGGAGAAATATCAGGTGGTCCAACCTGATGAAAAAGTGATACGTTTAGACCCTGGTAAAGCATTCGGTACAGGAACACATCCCACAACCCGGCTAGCTTTGGTAGCACTAGAGCAAGTAATACGTGGAAATGAATCTATGATTGATGTTGGAACAGGTTCAGGTGTTTTAAGTATTGCTGCAAAACATCTTGGTGTTGGTCATATTGATGCGTATGATTTGGACGATATTGCAGTAGATGCTGCCGTATTAAATTTCAACTTAAATCCAATTGCAAATCAGATACATGTAGCAGCTAATGATTTACTAAATGGTATTGATAATAAGGTTGATTTAATTGTGGCTAATATTTTGTCCGAAATTATTGTACCGTTAATTCCGCAAGCTAGAAGAAATTTAAATCCAGGTGGCCATTTTGTGACATCTGGGATTATTGCAGATAAAGTCGATTTAATCAAGGAGTCACTGGTAACTGGTGGATTTGAAATACAACAGATTTTAAATATGGGTGACTGGTTCTCAATTATTGCAGTTAAAATGGATTTGGAAGGTTAGGTAGTAAAGATGCAGAGATATTTTTTGAAATCTGATGAGTTAATTTTAACAGATGAGGATTTTCATCATGCAATTAAAGTTATGCGTTTGGCTGTTGGTGATCAAGTTGAACTCGTTAAGCAATCAACAGAGGTTGTTGTTGCAAAGATGAAACAGGTTACTGAAAGTTCAGCTACTTTTGATTATCAAAAGACAGTAGAAACATTAGTTGAGTTGCCAGTAGAAGTAACAATTGCGTCGGCTCTTTCAAAAAAAGATAAGGCAGACTGGATTGTACAAAAAGGTACAGAAATGGGGGCTGCCCATTTTATATTTTTTAATAGTGATTTTTCTATTGCAAAATGGGATCAAAAAAAGCAGGCTAAAAAAATTGAACGTTTAAAAAAAATTGCTAAGGGTGCTGCAGAACAAGCACATCGAACTAAAATTCCAACGATTTCATACGCTAAAAAAATTGATGAGATATTTCAACAATCTTATGATATTCAGATTGTTGCATATGAAGAATCTGCTAAACAAGGTGAGGTTAGCCAACTAAAAAAATCATTTGATTTGATTGAACCTAATCAAAATATGATTGCGGTATTTGGTTCAGAGGGTGGTATTTCAAAATCAGAAATTGATAAGTTAGCTACAGCTGGTTATCAAAAGGTAGGCTTAGGACCTAGAATTTTACGTGCAGAGACTGCTCCGTTATACTTATTAGCGAGCCTTTCATTTGTTAGTGAATTAAGTTAAGTAAGGCATGAGAAAACGAAATGAGGAAATATTTTTGAAAAATTTTCTAAGCATAACAGCTGCATGGTACTTAACGGTAAGTATTGCCATCGGAATTGTGGTCCCGATGGTACTGACCTTAGTTAATGCAAACGATGTTATAAAAATTGGTGTTTCTTTATTTATAGTAAATGTCATTTTTTCTATCATTATTGGTGTTATTATTGGTAGAAATGATCATAGTTTGATTTTTAACTTTTTCTTTCCAGTTATTTTTGCAATAGGTGTGTTGTGCCATTTATTTCAAAGTATCACTATCTTTTTTGCAATTATTTATCTTTGTTTATCATTATTAACATGGGGAATTTCAAAAAAATAATACAAATACTTTATGAATACATGAGTACGCGGACTGCATTATGGAATCGCGTATTTTTATTTTATATAAAAAGAGGTGTGTAGATATGACAAAAGAAGAAATGTGGAGTGCTAGAGACGTTTTGGAAATCGTTGAAAGCTATATGAATGAAGAACATGTTGCATTTGTACAAAAAGCATGTGATTTTGCTACCTATGTTCATAAGAATCAATATCGTAAGTCTGGCGAACCATATATAATGCACCCAATACAAGTTGCTGGTATTCTTGCAGAATTAAAAATGGATCCGGAGACTGTTAGTGCAGGATTTTTACATGATGTTGTTGAAGACACACCAGTTACTTTAGGTGATGTAGGCGAACTTTTTGGTAAAGATGTGCAAGTAATTGTCGATGGTGTAACAAAATTAGGTCAAATTCAATATAAATCTCATCAAGAGCAATTAGCTGAAAATCATCGTAAATTATTGTTAGCGATGTCTAAAGATTTACGTGTTATTATTGTGAAATTAGCAGATAGGTTACATAATATGCGGACGTTAAAACACTTACGTCCAGATAAGCAACGACGAATTGCAAATGAAACGTTAGAAATATATGCACCATTGGCAGACCGTTTAGGTATTAGTACGATTAAGTGGGAATTAGAAGATAGTTCATTACGTTATCTGAACCCCCAACAATACTATCGAATTGTTCATTTGATGAATTCTAAACGTGAAGAACGTGAGGCTTATATTTCTGGAGCTATTGAAGAAATAAAAGTTTCCATTAGTGATTTAAAAGTTTCAAGCGAAATTTATGGGCGACCAAAGCATTTGTATTCTGTCTATAAAAAGATGAAAGACCAACATAAACAATTCTCTCAAATTTATGACCTCCTAGCTGTTAGAGTAATTGTTGGATCAATTAAAGATTGTTATGCGGTACTTGGGGCAATACATTCTAGATGGAAACCAATGCCTGGAAGATTTAAAGACTATATTGCGATTCCAAAGGCTAACTTGTACCAGTCTCTGCATACGACTGTTGTCGGACCAGAGGGACGTCCTTTTGAAGTTCAAATTAGAACAAAAGAGATGCATGAAATAGCTGAATTTGGTGTAGCAGCACATTGGGCTTACAAAGAAGGTGTGAAAGAGAAAGTTCAGCAAGATGACGCGGGTACAAAATTAAATTGGTTTAAAGAAATTATTGAATTACAAGATGAGACTGATGATGCTTCTGCTTTTATGGAAAGTGTTAAAGGCGATATCTTTGGTGACCGCGTTTATGTATTCACACCTAAAGGTGATGTTTTTGAATTACCCAAAGGTGCAGGACCACTTGATATGGCCTACAGTATTCATACTGAAATTGGACATCATACAACGGGTGCAAAAGTTAACGGAAAGATTGTGCCATTAGATTATCAAGTCAAAAATGGAGACATTGTTGATATCTTAACTAGTAAAAGTTCAATAGGACCAAGCCGTGATTGGGTTAATTTGGTGCATACAAATAAAGCTAGAAATAAAATTAAACACTTCTTCAAACTACAAGATCGTGTTGCTAATGCAGCTAAAGGTGAAGATTTATTGACGATGCAATTAATTGATTTAGGATTTGATCCTAAAAAAGTCATTACAAAAGAAAATATGAAACAGCTTTTGGATAAAAGACAATTGTCTGAATCAGATGACTTGTATGCTGCAATTGGATTTGGAGAGGTAGCAACGTTAGGTGTCGCCAATGCTTTAACGGAAGATATTCGCTCTAAAGAAGAAGAAGTTCGACAAGTTAATGAGCAGAAGGCAATCCTTGAAGAACATAAAGAAATGAAAAAACCAGACGTATCTGAAAAAAATCGTAAAAGTAGCCATGATGGTGGTGTTGTAATTGATGGCGTCGATAACTTACTTGTTCGATTAAGTCATTGCTGTAATCCTATTCCAGGAGATGACATTATTGGTTATATTACAAAGGGGCGTGGTGTTTCAGTTCATAGAACTGAATGTCCTAATGTTATTAAAGCTGAAGAGTCCGGGGAAAGAATTATTAGTGTTAAATGGGATAAAACCATGGATGATAAATCTAATTATCAATCTGATTTGGAAATCCAAGGGTACAATCGTTCTGGACTTTTGAATGATATTTTACAATCATTGAATAATACAACTAAGCAATTAAGCTCAGTTAATGGCCGTGTTGATAATAATAAAATTGCGACAATGGATGTTTCAGTTGGCGTAAAAGATATTGTTCAATTAGAAAGAATTATGGAAACTTTGAAAAGTGTTGAAGACGTTTATGCTGTTAAAAGGAAAATTCATTAATTTTCTAATGGAGGTACTAAAGAAGTGAAAATTGTTGTTCAACGTGTTAAAAAGGCTAGTGTTTCGGTAAATGGTCAGGTATTAAATCAGATTAATGTAGGATATCTTTTATTGGTGGGATTTAAGACGGGTGATACATCTACTGAGATAGATTATATGGTAAAAAAAATCTCTAATTCCAGATTATTTGAAGATGATATGGGAAAAATGAATTTAAGTATTCAAGAAATAAATGGAGAAATTCTATCTGTTTCACAATTTACTTTGTACGCGTCAACAAAAAAAGGGAATAGACCAAGCTTTACAGATTCTGAAGAACCTAATTTAGCTGAGGAACATTATGATGAATTTAATCAAAAATTGGCTGAAATAGTAACTATTGTTAAACCAGGTCAATTTGGAGCAGATATGGATGTTGAACTTATAAATGATGGACCAGTAACAATTATTTTTGATACAGAGAAAAAATAAAGGATGTATTAGAATCAACTCTAATACATCTTTTTGGTGTAAAGAATATTTGGAGGGTATAAAATGATAAATAATTATTTTTGGGACTTTGATGGGACGCTTTTTGATACTTATCCTGAGATGGTTAAGGCATTTCAAGAAGCGTTACGTTTACAAAATGTAATTGCGACTAGAACAGAAATTTATAAAATTATGCGAGAAAAATCTGTTAGACAAGCAATTCAAATTTATCAAGAAACAAATTTGAATTTAGATGTTGAACAATTGAGGGTAAGCTATGATGATTTAGAAAGACAGAGTCAAAAAAATGCAAAATTATTTCCTGGTGCAAAAGAAGTTTGTAAATGGGTGGTTGATAATGGTGGACAAAACTTTTTATTAACCCATAGGGATCAAAGCGCAATTGATATGCTTAGGGAAACAAATATTATTCATTTGTTTTCAGATTTTGTTACTTCAGATCAAAAATTTCCAAGGAAACCTAATCCAGCGTCACTTAATTATCTTGCAGAAAAAAATGCAGTTGATTACCAGAAAGCAGCAATGATTGGTGATCGGGAGTTGGATATTGCTGCAGGGCATAATGCAGGTATGAAGGGATATTTATTTGATTTTGATCAAATGATTTCAACAGTTGAAAAACCAGATAAGCGTGTATTGAAATTAATTGATTTAATACAAAAATAAGACAATGATAGTTAAGCATTGTCTTATTTATTTTGGATATAATTTGTTAAACCTTCAACGACTGATTTTGCTGTTTTTTCTTGAAAGCTGCTACTTTGGATTAACTTAAAGTCATATTTTGTATTAATGTACCCTAATTCTAGTAAGACGGATGGTTGTGTATTATCTCTTAGAACAAGAAAATCGCCAAATTCCGTTCCACGATTATCAAGACCGGTATCGTTTAATTCGGCATTTATTGAATTTGCAAGTGCTAAATCAGCTGTCTTATTATAGTAGTAACTTGTTAAACCAGTTGCTTCATCATCATTAGGCGATGAATCAAAATGGAAACTAATAAATGCATCTGCATTATTTGATTCTGCAAGTTTAGCGCGTGGGGCTAAATCTACATACGAATCAGAGTCTCGTGTTAAAATCACATTGGCGCCACGTTTCTTAAGAAGATAAGCTACTTTTTTTACAATTTGAAGCGTGTAGATTTTTTCTTGTTTATCTTTGATTGAAAGTGCACCTGAATCGTTACCGCCATGTCCGGGATCTAAAACAATCGTTGCTTCAGATAATTTAGTCACTTTGGCATTTTTTTTAGAAAGAATCCAGTTTGCTACCCAACCTTTTTTAGTATTTGGCAAACTTACGTATGACCAATTATTTTTTTCTCGAATAATTGTAATACGCTCACCTTTCTTAAGAGTGTCTAACACTTTATTTGACGTACTTGGTCCGGTACGTACATTAATATTGTCAGATGTAACAACGGTTTCTTTTAAATAAGTTGTCGTTTTTACAATACCTAAACATAGGGTACAAAAAATGATGATTAATAAAATGACTCTTGGCCAGTTTATGCTGAATCCATGTTTTCTATTTGTTGACATTTATGTACTCCTTTAACTATAGATATTGAATCTAAATATTAGTATACCAAATATTTGTTCAATAGTAAGAATCAAATTTAATAATATTGTAAGTTAAGCTGTACTTGACTTTAGAGAGTTACTCGAGTAACTTTATAATTAATAAAATATTAAAACCGATGAAAAAGAAATTAGGTTAGTTAAATTGTATAGAGAGTGAATAATTTGCTGAAATATTCACCATTTTTGCTAACCGAAAGACACTTTTGAGGTGCGTGTGGTTAAATCACATGTCGTTTAAGTTGCGTTAAGCTATTAGTAAAAAATTAAGGTGGTACCGTGCAAAAGCACCCTTGTCGTATTTAGATGAGGGTGCTTTTTTGTATATAATGCCACAAATAGGAGGATTTATAATGAAATTTCAACGTCCCAAAGGAACAGCAGATATAATCCCAGCAGATTCAAAAAAATGGCAATATATTGAAGAAACCGCTAGAAATATATTCTCAAGTTACCAATATGATGAAATTAGAACACCACTTTTTGAACATTTTGAGGTTTTTTCAAGAACTTCAGGTGATACTTCTGATATTGTAACTAAAGAAATGTATGATTTTAAAGATAAAGGTGACCGCCATATAACACTTCGTCCTGAAGGAACAGCTGGAGTTGTTAGAGCGTATGTTGAAAATAAACTTTATGGCCCAGAAATTCAAAAGCCATTTAAAACGTATTATATTGGACCAATGTTTCGTTATGAAAGACCTCAATCTGGACGCTTACGTCAATTTCATCAAATTGGAGTTGAAGCCTTTGGGGTTGATAATCCAACACTTGATGTTGAAGTTATGGCAATGGCAATTGATTTCTTATCAAAATTTGGATTAACAAATTTAAAATTAGCTATTAATACTTTGGGAGATAATGATAGTCGTGATAATTATCGTGACGCATTAGTTGCATATTTACGTCCCTTCGCTGATCAATTAAGTGATGATTCAAAAGCACGTTTAGAAAAAAATCCACTACGCGTTTTGGATAGTAAAGATAAAGGTGATCAAGAAATTGTTAAAAATGCACCATCAATTCTAGATTACCTTAGTGAAGAGTCACAGGCTCATTTTAACCAAGTAAAAGTGTTACTTGATGCATTGGAAATTCCATATGAAGTTGATTCAACAATGGTTCGTGGACTTGATTATTATAACCATACCATTTTCGAAATTATGTCTGATTCAAAAGCATTTGGTGGGAAATTTACGACCATTTGTGCTGGTGGACGATATAATGGCCTTGTTGAGCAATTAGGTGGTCCTGAAACACCAGGGATTGGTTTTGGCTTGGGGATTGAAAGATTATTATTAGTTCTTGAAGCTGAAGATGCAAAATTACCCGTTGAACAAAGTTTAGATGTTTATGTTGTTGGTATTGGTGAAGAAACGAATACTGAAACACTAAAACTCGTGCAATCAATGCGTAAGGCAGGTTATTCAATTGAAAGAGATTATTTAAATCGTAAACCAAAAGGTCAATTTAAATCTGCTAATCGTATGAATGCTCATTTTGTTATGACTTTAGGTGAGAGCGAACTAGAAACACAAACTTTGAATTTTAAAAATATGAAAACAAGTCAAGAAATTATATTAAAATTAGAAGATGTATATACTGATTTTTCGAAAGTATATGAAAAGGCATTAAAATTAGAAATGGAGGCTGATGGAGAATGAAAAGAACAACATACAATGGTTTAGTTGATGAAACTTTTATTGGTCAAACAGTTACATTAAAGGGATGGGTACAAAAAAGACGCGATTTAGGAAATTTAATTTTTATTGATTTACGTGATCGTGAGGGCATTGTTCAACTGGTTTTTAGTCAAGAATTTGATTCCGAAGCTTTAAAGATTGCTGAAGAGTTACGTAATGAATTTGTTGTTGAGGTTGCAGGAAAAGTGACACAACGGGATGCTAAAGCAATCAACCCAAGAATGAAAACGGGTAAGATTGAAGTTGAAGTTCATAATGCAGTTATTTTGAATAAAGCAAAAACACCGCCATTTGAAATACAAGATGATATTAATGTTGTAGATGATACAAGATTAAAATATCGTTATTTAGACTTACGTCGTCCTGAAATGCAAAAATCATTAATGATTCGTAGCCGTATTACACAATCTGTTCACAGCTACTTAGATAATCAAAATTTTATTGATATTGAAACACCATATTTAACAAAATCAACACCTGAAGGGGCTCGTGACTATCTTGTACCTTCCCGTGTCTATCCTGGGCATTTTTATGCATTACCACAATCACCTCAATTATTTAAGCAATTATTGATGAATGCCGGATTTGATCGTTACTACCAAATTGCTCGTTGTTTTAGAGACGAAGATTTGCGTGGTGACCGTCAACCTGAATTTACGCAAATAGATTTAGAAACATCATTTATGTCTGCTGAAGAAATTCAAGATTTAACAGAAGGTTTATTAAAACGTGTAATGAAAGATACTTTAAATATTGACCTCGAATTACCATTACAACGTATGACTTGGAATGAATCAATGGCAAGATATGGTTCTGAAAAACCGGATATTAGATTTGATATGGAATTAAAAGATATGTCTGCTGCAGTTAAAGATATTGATTTTAAAGTATTTACTAATACTTTAAACAATGGTGGACTTGTTAATGCTATTGCGATTCCTGGTGGTGCCGATAAGTATTCACGCAAAGCGATTGATGCTAAAACGGCTTATATTGAACGTTTTGGTGCTAAAGGGTTAGCTTGGGTAAAAGTAACTGAAGAAGGATTTAGTGGCCCAATTGCTAAATTTTTAAATGACCATGTTGATGCAATTAAAGAAGCTGCTGGTGCAAATGTCGGAGATTTAATTTTGTTTGTTGCTGACAAAGCAAGTGTTGTTCGTGCATCATTAGGTTACTTACGTAATGATATTGCCAAAGAGATGGATATGATTGATGAAAATAGATTCGCCTTCCTTTGGGTTGTTGATTGGCCATTATTTGAATACAGTGAAGACTTTGACAAATTTATTGCTGCGCATCATCCTTTTACTATGCCAAATGAAGAAGATATTCATTTACTTGATGAAAATCCACATGAAGCACATGCACAAAGTTATGATATTATTTTGAATGGTTATGAATTGGGTGGTGGGTCAATCCGTATTCATAAACGCGATATTCAAGAAAAAATGTTTAAGGCTTTAGGATTTACTAAAGAAAGTGCGGAAGAACAATTTGGATTTTTCCTAGATGCACTTGATTATGGATTCCCACCACATGGTGGATTGGCTATTGGGTTAGACAGATTTGCTATGTTATTGGCAAAGAAAGATAACATTCGCGAAGTTATCGCGTTCCCTAAAAATTCAAAAGCATCAGAGCCATTGACGAATGCGCCTAGTCTAGTTGCAAGTAAGCAATTAGATGAATTATCGTTAAAAGTTGAAGAAAATAAATTAAAATAGACGTTTAAAAGACTAATGATTAAACTCATTAGTCTTTTTTAGGCATAAAAATATCAATATTATGTTAAGTGATTTATTATTATCATATATTAAGAGGGGGAATGATGATAATGAGTGAAAAAGCAATATTCGCTGGTGGTTGTTTTTGGTGCATGGTTGAACCGTTTGAAGAACAAGCAGGAATTTTAAATGTCGTATCTGGATATACAGGAGGACACACTAAAAATCCAACATATGAAGATGTTGTATCTGAAACAACGGGGCATACTGAGGCAGTTGAGATAACATTTGACCCTAAAAAAATTAATTACGCTCAGCTTGTTGAGATATATTGGCAACAAACAGATCCAACTGATGCGATGGGGCAATTTCAAGATAGGGGTAGTTCATATCGCCCAGTGATTTATACACTAAATGATGAGCAAAGAAAAATTGCGGAAACTTCAAGACAACTATTGATTGATAGTCATAGATTCAAAGAACCAATTGTTACAACTATAGAAGATGCAGGTCCATTTTATGCTGCTGAGGATTATCATCAAGAGTTTTATAAAAAGAATCCAAGAAGATTTGCTATGGAAGAAAACGGTGGACGGAATCAATTTAAACAATCTGTCTGGAAATCTAAATAAGTTAAAAGAGTCTTTTCGAATGAATTTTGAAAAGACTCTTTTTGTATAGATTAAGATTTACTTGATAAGTAAATGTCTAACTGTATCTGACCGTAATGAATGGTATAATATTCGTAACTTGTTAAAATGAAATGTGAGGTTTTTTGATCATGGACGATCTGCAACAAATTTTTAAGAAACATTCATACGCGGCCAAAGCTTCAACAGCATTTATATATGCGATATTAGTTTCGGTTGCGATGAACTTTTTTTGGACACCAGGAAAAATATATGCCTCTGGTATTACGGGGTTAGCGCAATTAGTAGCAACCCTCCTTAGTCGATATGCACCATTTCAAATATCGACTGCGTTACTCTTATTTCTTTTAAATGTACCAATGTTCATTTTGGCTTGGAATAAAATTGGTCACCGTTTTACTGTGTTTACTTTTCTAGCAGTTGTATTTTCAAGTATTATGATCAAAGCAATTACGCCAGTAACGTTAACAACGGATCCTATTATTTGCGCGATATTTGGTGGAGCTGTTAATGGATTTGGTACTGGATTAGCGCTTAGAAATGGAATTTCAACTGGTGGATTAGATATTATTGGCTTAACAATTAAAAAGAAAACAGGTAAAAGTATTGGAACTATTAATATTATTTTTAATGCTTTTATTGTTCTAGCAGCCGGTTTTATTTATGGTTGGCCATATGCTTTTTATTCTGCATTGGGATTATTTGTTAATGCTAGAGTCATGGATATGGTTTATACAAGACAACAAAAAATGCAAGTTATGATTGTGACGAGTCGTCCTAAGAGTGTGATTGATTCAATACAAAATCATATGCGTCGTGGAATCACAATTGTTAACGATGTTGAGGGTGCTTATCATCATGATGATAAGACACTTTTAATTACCGTTATTTCGAGATATGAACAAAATGAATTACATGATGCAATGGAAGAGTCAGACCCGGTCGCATTTGTTAGTATCTCAGAAAACGTTCAGATATGGGGACGTTTTTATGAGCAAGCATTATAAATAAAACTAAAGGATTAATAAGTTATGCAAATTAAAAAGATAATCTACTTATTTCTCATCAGACTATTTTCGTTACTGAATTTCTCTAAAAAAAGTACTAATATCAGCTATTTAATGAGTTTCGGTGGTAATAGTGACTTCATTCGGAAATTAAATCAAAGATGTTTAGATAATAATCAACATTTAATCATTTTTTATCGACCTTCTATGAAGTTAGAAATTAAGAATATCGAAGACTTAAATATTGAAACCAAAATATTTACTGAAAATATTTCTTTCGTATTAAATTTAATCCCTCTGATTTCTAAGAGTAACTTAATTTTTGTCGATAATTATTTTGCTTTTTTAGCCACAATGCATACAAAAAAAACAACCAAAATTGTTCAACTTTGGCATGCAAATGGGGCAATTAAATCGTTTGGTTGGGATGAGCCTAAGACAGCTGATCGATCAGCTGAAGATAAAAAACGATTTCAATCTGTCTATAATCAATTTGATGATTTTATTGTAGCGTCAGCTAAAATGGGGTCAGTATTTAAGAAAAGTTATCATGTTTCTGATAATCACATTTTAGAACTTGGATACCCTGCTACAGATAAATTTAAAGATAGCAATTGGATAAAATTAACAAAAAAAAATATTTTTAGTAGCCACCCAGACTTAATTAAGAAAAAAATCATTTTATACGCACCAACATATAGAGAAGATATAAATGGGGAAGTTATATTAGAAATACCAGATGATTTTTCTAATATTCAAGAATTATTAAATGATGAAACTAAGTTAATTATTAAATTACATCCGCATTTAAAGGACAAAGAGCTTGCCTTTAAAAAATTATTATCTAAGAATAATGATATTTTATGGGTGGATGAATACACAACTGGAGAATTGTTGGTCATCACAAATTGTTTAATTACAGATTATTCATCGGTTATTTTTGATTTCAGTTTATTGCCAAACGCTGAACGAGTTTTATTCTATTGTTTTGATTTAAAGAATTATGAAAGTAGTATTGGGATTCAATCGGATTTTAATAACTGGGTACCAGGACCGATTGTGCAAACAATGAGTGAACTAGTTGCTACTTATAAAGAATTCAAAAATAGTGATAGACAATTAGCAACATTTAATTTATTATGGAATACATCTAATGATGGGCATGCGACAGAGCGTGTTCTAGATTATTATTTTACTTAAATAAGGAGCGTCAATACATTGAAAAAAGTTATTTCAATTATAAAAGAACAATTTGAAAATTTACCAATTATATTTCGAGTTTCAAAATATGAAGATCGAGCAAGTTACCAAAGTCATTATTTAGGAATTGCATGGGAGTTTTTAAACCCAATGATTCAAATTGGTATTTACTATCTTGTTTTCGGTGTTGCCTTGCACGCTGGACAACAGATAGATGGGGTTAATTATTTTGCTTGGATGATGGTGGGTATCGCCCCATGGTTGTTTATGAATTCTAGTGTACTTGGTATGTCTCGTAGTGTTTATGAAAAAGTTGGATTAGTTGCTAAAATGAAATTTCCAGTTAGCGTACTACCAACAATTCGTATGGTCAGTCAAATGACTGCGTATTGGGTTATGTTCGGTTTTAGTATTATTGTTTTATTATTATCAGGTGTAACGCCCACTTTGTATTGGTTACAGTACATTTATTATTTTATCTGTATGATTGCATTTTTATTTGCTTTCGGTATTTTTAATTCAACCATCTCAATTTTAGCTCGTGATTACTATATAGCACTCCAATCGATTATGAGGGTTTTATTTTACATGTCAGGTATTTTATTCAATTTAAATTCTGGTAGTTTTCCTAAAGTTTTTGTTAGAATTCTACAAATAAATCCGTTTAACTATTTAGTCGCAGGGTTTAGAGAAACTTTCTTGAGCGAAGGTTGGTTTTTTAATAATCCAACACAACTATTACTATTTTGGTCAATCACATTAATGTTCCTCTTAATAGGATCACATTTACACTATAAATTTAGAGCTCATTTTGTTGATTTAATTTAAATATAAAAGATTTAGAAAACTTCCTGTCAGGTGAGTATTCTAAATCTTTTTTTATAATCAATGTTATAATACAATCAAGTTAAAATGCGAAAAGGGGTAAGGATAATGTTGATAGGATCACATGTTAGTATGAAGGGAAAAGATATGTTACTTGGTTCCGCCGAAGAGGCTTCGAATAATGGAGCAAGTACATTTATGATTTATACGGGAGCACCTCAAAATACAAGGCGAAAAGATATTTCAGAGATGAATATTCCAAAAGGTAAAGCCTTTATGGTGGAACATGGATTAAGTGATATAGTTGTTCATGCCCCTTATATTATCAATTTAGGAAATACAGTTAAACCAGAGAATTTTACATTTGCAATCAATTTTTTGAAAGCTGAAATAGATAGGGCCGAAGCATTAGGTGCTACTCAAATGACTCTCCATCCTGGTGCTCATGTAGGTGCGGGAGATGAAGCTGCAATTAAACATATCATTGAAGGATTAAACGAAGTTTTGACTTCAGACCAAAAAATTCAAATTGCTATTGAAACAATGGCGGGCAAGGGTACAGAGGTTGGACGAACATTTGAACAGATTGCACAAATGATTGATGGTGTGAAGTTGAATGATAAATTATCTGTTACGTTTGATACATGTCATACTAGTGATGCTGGATATAATATTAAAGATGACTTTGAATCTGTTATAGAAAAGTTTGATGATATTATTGGAATTGATCGATTGAAAGTCTTTCATATTAACGATTCAAAAAATGTTCAAGGAAGTCATAAAGATAGACATGCTAATATTGGCTTTGGTGAAATTGGGTTTGATGCATTAAATAGTATTGTACATGACGAAAGATTTAGTAAGGTACCTAAAATATTAGAAACACCATATGTAGGTGTAGATAAAAAAAATCAACAATCACCATATCAAAAAGAAATTTTGATGTTTAAAGAAAATACCTTTAATCCTAATCTATTAACGGAACTTGGGTTAAATTAAAGCTGTTTATTGATTTAGATCAATTGATTTATGCTTAATTTGTTAAAAAAAAGTATATTTTTTGTATTATCTCAAATATTTTATAAAAGATTTATTGACGGCGATAAAGACTTTAGTTATAATGAACAAGGACAGTTCGACGATGCAACTTAATGCATAAAAAGACGGTTACATTCAAGCTCGGAGGGAGGGATATCTATGTCAAAGACAGTCGTACGTAAAAACGAATCTCTCGATGATGCTCTTCGTCGCTTTAAACGTTCCGTTTCTAAAACAGGTACATTACAAGAATACCGTAAACGCGAATTCTATGAAAAGCCAAGTGTGAAACGTAAGAAGAAATCCGAAGCAGCAAGAAAGCGTAAAACAACTAAGAAACGCTTCTAGTCTAGGGAGGAATCACGTTGAGTCTATTAGAAACACTTAATAACGATTTAAAACAAGCGATGAAAGCAAAAGACAAACAAACTTTAAGTACTGTAAGAATGCTTAAAGCAGCTGTTACAAACGAAGAAATTAAAGCAGGTCATGATTTATCAGTTGATGATGAAACTGTTTTATTGGCTCGCGAGTTAAAACAACGCAAAGAATCTTATGCAGAATTCAAAGATGCCGGTCGAGATGATCTTTTAGAAAATCTTGATATGGAAATAAAAATTGTCGAAAAATATTTACCTGAACAATTATCAGCTGAAGAAGTTACTGATGTCGTGAAAGAAGTTATTTCACAAGTTGGTGCAACATCAAAAGCTGATTTTGGAAAAGTCATGGGTGCGGTTATTCCTAAACTTAAGGGACGCGCTGATGGTAAGGTTATAAGTGAGACAGTTAAATCATTATTAAATTAGCGAAAAAGGAATTACAATTCAACTTGAATTGTAGTTCCTTTTTTTTTATGCTATTATTTGAGTTGAGTAACTTTGGGACATATAAAACGAATTTAAAGAGGGTTATTATGGATTTAGAAATTTTTGACCACACTAAGGCAGAACCAGAAAAAAATATAACATTAATTAAAGAAATTCTTAATTTTGCGGGTAAGAAAATAAAATTACCTGATGAAACAGAAATGTCAGTTACTTTAATGAATAATGAAGAAATTCACAAAATTAATCGTGAATATCGAAATGTAGATAGACCAACTGACGTCATCAGCTTCGCAATCGAAGAAGATGGAGATGATATGCCAATTATTTTTCCTGATGATGAAGGTATGGATATGCCTGAAATTGCTAAAAATATCGGTGATATCATGATTTCAACTGAAAAAGTTGCTGAACAAGCAGTTGATTATGGTCATTCTTATGAACGTGAATTGGGATTTTTGACAGTCCATGGGTTCTTACACCTAAATGGTTACGATCATATGGAACCTGAAGATGAAAAAGAAATGTTTGGATTACAAACAGAGATATTAGATGCTTATGGCCTTAAACGATAAGCGCCAAGTTAAAAAAAATCGAACATTTTTGTTGTCACTAGGACATTCTCTAGATGGCCTTGTTACGGTTTTTAAAGAAGAAAGAAATATGAAAAAACATGTAGCCATGATGATACTAGTATCTATTTGTGCGGCAATTTTTCAAATTTCTGAAACAGAGTGGCTATGGCTAGCTCTTAGCATTAGTATGGTTATTATTAATGAAGTTTGGAACACAGTTATAGAGAATCTGGTTGATCTGACAACTGGTCATAAATATAATGAGATTGCAAAAAAAGTTAAAGATATGTCAGCTGCTGCTGTCTTACTTTCGGCACTATTTGCGATGATTGTTGGATGTCTTATTTTTATCCCACAACTGTTAGAATTAGTTTTTGATTAGTCAATTATAATAAAAGGTACATAAATAAGAGGAGAATTAATTAATGCAAAATAAAAAGTTTCATTCAGGATTTGTGGCAATTTTAGGACGACCAAATGTTGGAAAATCAACATTTTTAAACAATGTTATGGGTCAAAAAATTGCTATTATGAGTGATAAGGCACAAACGACCAGAAATAAAATTCAAGGTATTTATACAACAGATGATGCACAAATTGTCTTTATTGATACACCTGGTGTTCATAAACCAAAGAGTCGTTTAGGTGATTTTATGGTCAAATCAGCACTTTCAACACTTGGTGAAGTTGATGCTATTTTATTTATGGTTAATGCAACAGAAAAACGTGGACCAGGAGATAATTTTATTATTGATCGATTAAAAGATACTAAGAAACCAATTTATTTGGTTATTAATAAAATTGACCAAATTCACCCTGATGAAATATTAGCTATTGTGGAAACGTATCGAGAATCTTTGGACTATAAAGAAGTTTTCCCAATTTCAGCACTTAAAGGAAATAACGTCGATGAGCTTGTTGATTCATTAATTAGTGAATTACCTGAAGGACCCCAGTTTTACCCAGAAGATCAAATTACAGATCATCCAGAACGTTTTGTTATGGGTGAACTAATTCGTGAAAAAGTTTTACAATTAACACGAGAAGAAGTTCCTCACTCAGTTGCCGTTTTGGTTGAAGATATAAAAAAAGAGGACGAAGAAAAATTGCACATTTCTGCAACAATTATCGTTGAACGTCCAACGCAAAAAGGTATTATTATTGGTAAAGGTGGTAAAATGTTAAAAGATATCGGTGTTAAAGCTAGAAAAGATATCGAAACGATGCTTGGTGATCGCGTTTATTTGGAACTTTGGGTTAAAGTTCAAAAAAATTGGCGAGATAAACAGACTGATTTAAAAGCATTTGGTTACCGTGAAGATGACTATTAAGAAGTAACTAATGATCGGAACAAGATAATTTTTGTTCCGATTTTTATTTGCTCATGGAAAGGGGATGCATAGTATCGTTCAGAATAATGCAGATTTTGAAGGGATTTTACTTTATCGTAAAGAATATAAAGAACGTGATCTTTTAGTGAAATTTTTAACCGATCGTTATGGTAAAAAAATGTTTTTTATTAAAGGTGCTAGAAAACGAGGATTCAAATTATCTGCTGCTTTACTACCATTTACAATCGGAACTTACAGTGGGAGTATAAATGACAACGGATTATCATTTATTAATACTGCTAAAGAGTTTGAACAATTTCAAACGATTTCACAGGATATAATCAGTAATGCTTATACCATTTATATTTTTAGTTTAATTGATGCTGCATTCAAAGATAACGAACCCATCTCTGTTTGGTACCGAAAAGTTGTGACAGCAATTCGATTGATTAACGAAGAATTTGATCCAGAAATTATTACAAATATTATTGAAATTCAGCTATTAACAGTTTTTGGTGTACAGCCTCAATTGCAGGTCTGTGCAGTTGGTGGCGAAACGCAGGGAGAATTTGATTATTCAGAATCTTACGGTGGGCTACTGTGTTCTAAACATTGGTATCTTGATAATAATCGACTTCATGCTACTCAAAAAACAATTTTTTATTTGAGACAATTTTCTGTAGTGAATCTTGATAAATTAAATTCAATCAAGGTTGCTGAGAGTACCAAAAAGGAATTACGTCGTATTATTGATGTTATTTATGATAATAGTGTTGGATTAAATTTGAAAAGTAAAAAATTTATCGATGGAATCAGTTCTTGGCCAGTCTCATTAAAGAAAAATACTGAAATATAATTGACAAATACTTATTTCTAAACTATGATTATAGAGAAATAAATAGCGGGATTATGATGAAAAAGGGTAAGAATAGTTATTAAAGCGAACTTAGGATTAGTGCAAGCTAAGTAATTAATTATTTTTATTGGCATTTTCGGAGTCCTTTGTTAATGAAGCTGCTGGTTGAATTGAACCAGAAGTAGGGTGGAACCGCGATATTAAAATCGTCCCTATGTGGTCTATAAGACTGCATAGGTTTTTTTGTGCTTAAAAATAAGGAGGAATACTATGTCAAAAAAGTTAGCTGTTCAAGATATTATTATGACATTACAAAAATTCTGGGCTGATCAGGGTTGTATGTTAATGGAGGCTTATGATACAGAAAAAGGTGCTGGAACTATGAGCCCTTACACATTTTTACGTGCAATTGGACCAGAACCATGGAATGCTGCATACGTTGAACCTTCAAGACGTCCTGCAGATGGTCGTTATGGCGAAAATCCCAATCGTTTGTACCAACATCATCAATTTCAAGTTGTGATGAAACCATCTCCTGCAAATATTCAAGATTTATATTTGGATAGTTTGCGTGCATTAGGTATTGATCCAGCTGAACATGATATTCGATTTGTTGAAGACAACTGGGAAAACCCATCAATGGGTTGTGCTGGTGTTGGCTGGGAAGTTTGGCTTGATGGTATGGAAGTTACACAATTTACTTATTTCCAACAGGTTGGTGGATTAGAGGTACATCCCGTCACTAGTGAAGTTACTTATGGTTTAGAGCGCCTTTCTTCATATATTCAAGATGTTGAGAGTGTTTATGATCTTGAATGGGCTGATGGGGTCATGTACGGCGACATATTTAAAGAACCAGAATATGAAAATTCTAAATATTCATTTGAAGAAAGCAATCAAGAAATGTTATTTAATTTGTTTGATGTATATGAAACAGAAGCCAAAAAACAGATTGCCAATGGGTTAGTTCATCCGGCATACGATTATGTTTTAAAATGTAGTCATACATTTAATTTATTAGATGCTCGAGGAGCCGTTTCTGTTACTGAACGTGCTGGATATTTAGCAAGAATTAGAAATATGGCTAAATCAATTGCTAAAGTTTTCGTACAGGAGCGTAAAAAATTAGGCTACCCATTACTAAAAGATGAAAAACTTCGTAGTAAATTATTAAAGGAGGATAAATAAGATGACACATTCCTTTTTATTAGAAATTGGGTTAGAAGAAATTCCTGCTCATGTTGTTACACCTAGCCAAAATCAATTGGCTAAACGTGTAGGTGACTTTTTAACAGAGCAACGGTTATCATTTGACGAAATAAAGGCATTCTCAACACCCAGACGTTTAGCTGTTGAAGTGACTGGTTTGGCTGATAAACAAGCAGATATTCAAGAAGAAGCTAAAGGACCTGCAAAGAAAATTGCCATGGATGATGAAGGAAATTGGTCTAATGCTGCAAAAGGCTTTGTCCGTGGACAAGGAGTAACAACAGACGATATAACGTTTAAAGAATTAAAAGGCGTTGAGTATGTCTATGTAAATAAATTTATCGCTGGTAAATCTGCCAAAGATATTTTGGTTCAGATTAAAGATGTGATTGAAGCGATGACATTCCCAACAATGATGCACTGGGCAAATTATGACTTTAAATATGTTAGACCAATTCGTTGGATAGTTGCGTTACTTGATAGTGACGTTATTCCATTCAGTATTTTAAATATTAAATCTGGCCGCCAAACGCAAGGCCATCGTTTTTTAGGAGAAGCTGTAGATTTAGCCTCAGTAACAGAGTATGTTAAAAAATTAGAAGAACAATATGTAATCGTTGATTCTAATAGACGAAAAGAAATGATTAGAACACAAATTACTAATCTTGAAAATAATCAAGACTGGCATATTATTCTTGATGAGGATCTTTTGGAAGAAGTTAACAATTTAGTTGAATATCCAACAGTATTTTCTGGTCATTTTGATAAGAAATATTTAGATATTCCTGATGTTGTTCTAATGACTTCAATGAAAGACCATCAAAGATTCTTTTATGTGCGTGGCCAAAACGATGAAATCTTACCAATGTTCGTCTCAGTTCGTAATGGGACAGAAGCTAACATTGCTAACGTCGAAGCAGGCAATGAAAAGGTTCTTACAGCACGATTGGAAGATGCTGCATTTTTCTACCAAGAAGATCAAAAACAAACGATTAATGATTATGTAGAGCGATTAAAAAATGTCACATTCCATGATAAAATTGGATCAATGTCTGAAAAAATGGAACGTGTTCAATTAATGGCACAAATCATTGGTAAACGCCTTGGCTTAAATGACCATGAATTATCTCTTTTACAAAGAACAAGTGAAATTTATAAATTTGATTTGGTAACAGGGATGGTTGGAGAATTTTCTGAACTTCAAGGAATTATGGGTGAGAAATATGCCTTGCTAATGGGCGAAAATCCAACTGTTGCACAAGCAATTTCTGAACACTATATGCCAATTAGTGCTGATGGCGAACTACCTAAATCAAAAATTGGTGCAGTTTTAGCAATTGCTGATAAGTTGGACAGCATGTCAAGTTTCTTCTCAGTTGGATTAATTCCAACTGGATCAAATGATCCCTATGCACTTCGTCGTCAAGCGTTTGGGATAGTTAGAATTGTTGAAGATCGTCAGTGGCATTTTTCACCACTTGAGGTACTGAACGATATTAAGGAATTGGCAACGATACATCCAGATTTATTTACCAAGATGACTGTTGGCGAAAATGATAAAGATATTTTAAGTTTTGTTAATGATCGTATGAAGCAATGGCTTTCAAATAAAAACGTCAGTTATGATGTAATTGAAAGTGTTGTTGAAAGTACAGATGCAGATTTATTAGTTATGTCAGAGGCCGCTGTAACCTTAGAAAATCATAAAAATGATAAGGATTTCAAGGAGACCGTTGAAGCAATCAATCGTGTATTAAAGCTAGCAGATAAAAATGAGGCAACTAATCTAGTTGTTGAACAAGTATTATTAGATAATACTGCTGAAAAAGATTTATTTGAACGAGTTGAAATAATCCAAAGTCAGTTGGCAGATTTAACGTCAGAGAAGTTATATACTACATTAAGCGAGATTCGTCCGCTAATTGAAAATTATTTTGACCAGACAATGGTTATGGTTGATGATACAAAAATTAAAAATAATCGCTTAAATCAATTGAGTTTAATTGCTAAGATGAGTTCAAAATTAGGTAATTTAAGTAAATTAAATATTAAGTAATATAAAAATGAGAATTTATCTGTGAAGATAAATTCCTTTTTTGTTTGGTAATAGAATCAGAATAGTCATATTTGACAAAAGTGTCTATTACTTGAAGCTAATAATTGTATTTATGTCAAATAAATGCTATTATTATGGGTACTCAAAATATAGGTAACTTCGTATCGTTAGTTTTGGAGGTGAGTAGTTGGAATGAGAATACCCGAAAACGTAATTGAACAGGTGCGAACTAGTGTGAATATTACTGATATCATTAGTCAGTATGTCGGATTAAAAAAATCTGGTAGTAATTTTATGGGTTTATGTCCATTTCATGAAGAAAAAACGCCTTCATTTTCTGTAAGCGAAGAGAAACAAATTTTTCACTGTTTTAGCTGTGGAAGAGGTGGGAATGTTTTTAAGTTCTTAATTGAGCTAGAGGGACTTAGCTTTCCAGAATCTGTCAATAAAGTTGCAGAATTTTCAGGAATGGATATCGATAGTAAATATTCTGAATCTCAGTCAGCAAGGACACAAGAATCAACTGAAAATCGTCAGTTAAAGCAAATTCATGATGACGGTGCTAAATTATATCAACACATTTTAATGAATACAGAAATGGGTCAAAAGGCATTAGATTACCTGCATAATCGTGGTATAACGGATGAAATTATCAAAACTTTCCAAATTGGATTTGCGCCTGGGAAATCGGTCTTACAAGATTTTTTTAAGGAAAAGAAAGTAGACTATCAATTATTAAGGCAGTCTGGACTATTTATTGAAAATCAAACAGGTGATTTGCGTGAACGATTTATTGATCGAGTGATGTTTCCGATTAGAAATCAAAATGGTCAAGTTGTTGCCTTTTCAGGTCGTCTGCTTGAAAAAAATAAAGAATTACCTAAATATTTAAACAGTCCTGAAACGCCTATTTTTAATAAAAGAGAGATTCTATTTAATTACGATTTGGCAAAAAAAGAAATTCGGACAGAAGGAAATGTTATTTTGTTCGAAGGATTTATGGATGTTTTAGCAGCATACCGCTCTGGAGTTAAAAATGGTGTCGCCTCTATGGGAACAAGTTTAACAAATGAACAAATTTATTTGTTAGAACGTTCAACATCACAATTAAATATTTGTTATGATGGGGATGAACCCGGGCAAAATGCAACAAATCGTGCTTTGAACCTGCTAGCGAATCAGACAAAAATGAAAGTTGGCGTGCTAGCCATTCCTAACGGTATGGATCCTGATGAGTTTGTTAAAAAAAATGGTAAAGAAGCGTTTCTGGAGTTAGCTCACTCTGCTCGAGAGACGGTTATTTCATTCAAAATGAATTTTTTGAAACGAAATAAAAACTTAAAAAATGAAAGTGAGCAAATTGATTATATTGATCAAGTACTACAAGTTTTAACTACAATTAAAACGCCGTTTGAGCAAGATATTTATATTAATCAGTTGGCAGATGAATTTAAAATTGATAAAGGAATTCTAAGACAACAGTTAATTGATTTAGTTGCCGTTCAACCAAAAGTAGTGCAACAAGTTAATCAAGTTCCAAGGGTTCGAACAGATGAACCACCTGTAGAAAATCGCTCAGAGGTCATGAGCGATGAAAAAATTGATCGTGTTGAAAGAGCTGAAAGATTATTGCTTTATCGTATATTACATGATCATACAGCTTGGCTGAAAATTCGATCAATTGATGATTTTAGTTTTGTTCATGATAGTTATCAGTTAATATATACGTTAGCTGAAGGCTATTTAGAATTACATGAGCAATATGAAATTGCTAGTTTTTTAGATTACTTGCCAGAAGAGTCTTCAAAGAGATTTTTAATGCAAATAGAGCTGATGACAGTTGCAGAAGAGTCTTCAGAGGATGAATTTGATGATTGTGTGTCCGTCATTATGAATGATTCGCCGATGGAACAATCAATTAATCAAGTTCGATCAGATCTTATGGAAGCAAATCGTCTTGGCAATACAGAACTAACCAATGAATTATCAGTTAAGTTAATTGCATTATATCAAAAACAACAAGTACCACGAACATCCATCTAAGGGAGGAATTATTAATGGTAAAAAAAGTAGAAAAAGTTGAAGAATCAGAATTTGACGAAAAAGGCTTTAAAAAAGCACAAACGAAGTTGATCAAGGAATATAAAGTAAAAAAAGAAATTAAGTATGATAATTTAACAGATGAACTAGCAACACCATTCCATTTAGATGCTGATCGTATGGATAAATTACTTCAAAAAGTCGCAGATGCTGGTATTGCTGTTGTTGATGAAGAGGGAAACCCAAGTGAACATAGTTTAAAAGCAGCTGAAAAAGTTACAAAGAAAGCTTTAAAAGACACATCAGCACCAACTGGAATAAAAATTAATGACCCAGTTAGAATGTATTTGAAAGAAATTGGTCGTGTTAACCTTTTAAAAGCTGAAGAAGAAGTTGCTTTAGCATTAAAAATTGAAGAAGGCGACGAAGAAGCAAAACAAAAATTGGCAGAAGCTAATTTACGTTTAGTTGTTTCAATTGCTAAACGTTACGTTGGTCGTGGAATGCAATTTCTTGATTTAATTCAAGAGGGTAACATGGGATTAATGAAGGCTGTTGAGAAATTTGATTATCGTAAAGGATTTAAATTCTCAACATATGCGACATGGTGGATTAGACAAGCAATTACACGTGCTATTGCTGATCAAGCACGTACAATTAGAATTCCAGTTCATATGGTTGAAACAATTAATAAATTAATCAGAATTCAACGCCAATTATTACAAGAACTTGTTCGCGAACCAATTCCTGAAGAAATTGGTGCTGAAATGGATATGCCAGCTATGCCAGCCGAAAAAGTTCGTGAAATTTTAAAAATTGCTCAAGAACCTGTTTCATTAGAGACACCAATTGGTGAAGAAGATGATTCACATTTAGGTGATTTTATTGAAGATCAAGATGCAACTAGTCCAGCTGACCATGCGGCTTATGAACTCTTGAAGGAGCAACTAGAAAATGTTCTTGATACATTAACAGATCGTGAAGAAAATGTTCTGCGTTTAAGATTCGGTCTTGATGATGGTCGCACAAGAACACTTGAAGAAGTTGGTAAAGTGTTTGGAGTGACACGTGAACGTATTCGTCAAATTGAAGCTAAAGCATTACGTAAACTACGCCATCCATCTCGTTCAAAACAATTAAAAGATTTCTTAGAATAAAAAATTTAAGGACCATTATAAAACGAAACCTGTTTTATAATGGTCCTTTTTTAGTTATAATAAGAAAAGATAAGATACGAAAGAAGAGGATCAAGAAATGGATGCACGACATTTATCAGATCGATTAGTTCGAGTTGCAAAATTTGTACCAAAAAATGCACGATTGGCCGATATTGGATCGGATCATGCTTACTTACCTGCGTATTTAGCTATTAATAAAATTATTTCATATGCTGTTGCTGGAGAAGTAGCTAAAGGGCCTTATGAAAATGCCGTAACAGAAATTAATACAGAACGATTAGACCACATGATAATGCCAAGATTAGCTAATGGGTTAAAGGCAATTAAATTAGACGATAATATTGATACTATCACAATTGCCGGAATGGGTGGCCCTTTAATAAAGGATATATTTACTGCCGATTTAGAAAAATTAACGGGTGTCCGTCGTTTAATTATTCAACCTAATGTTGGACAAAAATTAATAAGAGAATGGTTAATGGATCATTCATATCAAATTATTGATGAAGATATTGTCGAAGACGACCATCATGTCTATGAAATTATTGTTGCTGAGAAAGTTAACACTAAAATGAGCTACTCGATATTAGATTTAAAGTATGGACCTAAATTAAGAATTGAGCAAAGCGATGTATTCAAAGCTAAATGGCACAAGCAAATGGAAAAAAAGCGTAAAGTTTTAAAAAATTTTGAGGCAGCAAATAAAGTTCCTATTGATAAAAAAAGGATATTAGAAGTTGATATCAAAGAAATTGAGGAGATGCTGGGATGACAAAAATTATTGATTTAGTCAATCAATTCGAAGTATTTGCTCCAAAAAGTATGGCTGAAATTGGTGATCCAGTAGGCCTACAATTAGGTGATATTAATAATACTGTTACTAAAGTAATGACAACTTTAGATGTTCGTCCAGAAGTTGTCCAAGAAGCAATTAATAAAAATGTAGATTTTATTTTCGCACATCATCCATTAATATTTAGACCGGCAAAAAATTTGGATACTACGAATCCTCAAAATAAAATGTATGCCGATTTATTGAGTCATAATATAACAGTGTATGCAGCTCATACTAATTTAGACAATGTTACAGGTGGGATGAATGATTGGTTAGCGAGTCGTTTAAAATTACAAGAAACAATCCCGTTAGTGCATACAAATAGTTCAGATTATGGAATGGGTCGAATCGGAAATTTAACTAGTCCTATGACTGTTATTGAATTTTCTGAATATTGTAAGAAGCAATTTAACATAAGTGGATTAAGACTGATTTCTAATGATTTGACGCAATCAATTAAGCGTGTTGCAGTTCTAGGTGGTGATGGTGGTAAATTTTATCATGAGGCAATTAAGCAGCAGGCGGATGTTTACGTAACAGGAGATGTCTACTACCACACGGCTCATGACATGTTAGCAGAAGGGTTGTCAGTTATTGATCCGGGCCATCATGTTGAAAGTATCTGTAAAGCACAATTGAAACGGTTATTTGGAGAATGGAATCTAGAAAATAATTGGCAAATTGAGATTATTGAATCAGATATTAATACAGATCCATTTCAGTTTATTTAATTTTAAAATTAGAGTATGATTAGAGATATTAAATAATAGATTAGGAGATACGCTATCATGACAAAATATGAAGAATTAATTCCACGTTTTATTAAGTATGTTAAAGTAGAAACTCGTTCTGATGAAAATTCAGGGGTAACTCCTTCAACGCAAACTCAAGTTGAATTTGCGAAAGAATTAAAGGAAGAACTTTTACAAATTGGATTAAAGGATGCACGTATTTCTAAAAAAAGTGGGTATGTTTTAGCAACATTACCAAGTAATTTAGAAGCTGGTAAAAACGTTAAAGCGGTTGGTTTTATTTCACATATGGATACAGCTGCATTTACAGCAGAGGGTGTTAACCCCCAATTCGTTGAAAATTATGATGGCGAATCTGATATTAATCTTGACGATGATGGTAAATTTAAACTAACTATTAAAGAATTTCCAAATTTAAAAAATTATAAAGGCAATACATTAATTACAACAGATGGTTCAACACTATTAGGATCAGATGATAAATCGGGAGTAGCTGAAATTATTACTGCTGTAGCTTATTTAGTTGCACATCCTGAAATTAAGCATGGTGACATTAAAGTTGGTATTGGACCTGATGAGGAAATTGGGGTAGGTGCTGATAAATTTGACGTAGCCGATTTTGGAGCTGATTTAGCTTACACTGTTGATGGTGGACCATTAGGTGAATTAGAATATGAAACATTTAATGCTGCTCAAGCAGTCGTTTCAATTCAAGGTAAGGAAGTTCATCCTGCAACTGCTAAAGGTGTTTTAATTAATGCAAGTAAGTTAGCAAATCAATTTGACTCATTATTACCACAAGATGAAGTACCTGAAAAAACTGAAGGCCGCGAAGGTTTTTACCATTTAATTTCAGTAGAAGGTACAGTTGATGAAGCAAAAATGGTATATATTATTCGTGATCATGATCGCCAAAAATTCGAAGATCGCAAAAAGTATATGATGGGTATTGCTGATAAAATGAATGCTGATTTTGATTCTGAACGTGTGACAATTGATATGGTAGATCAATATTACAATATGCGTGAAGTAATCGAGAAGGATATGACTGTTGTGACTGTTGCTAAAGAAGCTATGGAAAATTTAGCAATTAAACCGGATATCTATCCAGTACGTGGTGGGACAGATGGTTCAAAAATCTCATTCATGGGATTACCAACACCAAATATATTTGCTGGAGCAGAAAATATGCATGCGCGATTTGAATTTGTTTCAGTTGAAACAATGGAAAAAGCAACGGATGTTGTTCTAGAAATTATAAAATTAGTATCTGAAGAAACAAAATAGGTATTATTAAATAGTGTGGATGAGTTAAACTAGAGGACATATTGAGACCTTTCTTTCTCAAATTTTTCCTTATAGTCTTATAAAGCCAAAAAAAAGATAAACTAATTAGTTTATCTTTTTTTATTTATCTGATTTAGGATCTTTGAGAATGGCGTAGAGGCAATTTACGACAATTAAGCCGGTAACTGCAAAAATAATACCGATTAACAAAACTGGTGCAAACAATGTACCAGTTAGTGAGCTTACGATATAACCAATTACTTCACCAAAAATGAAGCCCCAAAAGAGAATTGTTAATTGTTTCATCATAGAACAGCACCTCACATTCAAAGCTAATTTTAGCACAAATAATTATTTTTGCAAAAGCTTTTTAGTGTCTATTGGGTATTGTTAAAAAGTTTTGTATAATAACATTAATAGATACGTGAAAAGGGGGATAAAATGTTTGTTCCGTTAAAAGTTAAAAGTTCATTCAGCTTATTACAAAGCACCACTAAAATTAATGATCTTGTTCAAAGTGCTAAAAGTAAAGGCTATAAAGCAATTGCCTTAACAGATAATAATACATTGTATGGTGCAATTGATTTTTATAATGCCTGTCAAAAAGCTGAAATTAAGCCAATTATCGGACTAACGTTAGATATCTCCGGTTTAATCGAAACAAACCATGAATATGAATTGACCTTTATTGCAAAAGATAAACAAGGTTATCAAAATTTAATGCAATTATCGACCTTAAAAATGACCTTAAATGATGATAAGTTAAACTTTAGTAGTTTAACTAACTATTTAGACGGTTTATTTATATTATCACCTAGTGAAAAAAGTGAATTTAGTTATTTAATTGAACAAAGTCAAATATCCGATGCAAAAGAATTATTAGCCAAATATCAAAGCTTAATAGGTTCAGAAAATATTCGAGTTGGCCTATCTCACTTAATGGATAAAATTACGGCACAATCAATTAAATCTTTAGCTCAAAATTTTGATATTCGTGTAATTGCGCTAGATGAAGTAGCTTATTTGGATGCTGAAAATCAGTTTGATATTGATGTGTTAAAGGCAATTAGTACTGGTGAAACGATTTTAATTAATAAAGTTGATGAACAAATTCAGGGAGAATATGCATTAAGAAATCCAAAAGAGATAACGGAGCAATATCAAGAATTGCTAATGGCAGATGCAATTCAAGAAACCCAAAATTTAGCAGATGAAACGTCTCTGGAATTAACATTCTCACAACCCAAACTACCTGAGTATCCATTACCTAATAATGAAACAGCACATAGTTATTTGAGAAGTATGTGTAATACTGGATTAAATGAGCGGTTTCCAAATGGTGTACCTAAGGAATATAAACAAAGATTAGAACTTGAGTTAAACGTTATTCAACAAATGGGATTTGAAGATTACTTTTTAATCGTTTGGGATATTATGAACTATGCTCATTCGCAAAATATTATAACTGGCCCAGGACGAGGGTCATCTGCTGGATCGATCACAGCCTACGTTTTAACGATTACGGATGTTGATCCAATTAAATATAATTTATTGTTTGAACGTTTTTTGAATTCAAAACGTGTTCAGATGCCGGATATTGATTTAGATATTCCAGATGATAAACGTGGACTAATCCTTAATTATTTACATCAAAAATATGGACATTATCACATGGCTCAAATTATTACATTTGGCACAATGGCAGCAAAACAGGCTTTGAGGGATGTTGGTCGAGTATTTGGTGTATCACCTTTTGAAATGAAAGGGTGGAGTGATTCAATTCCAAATGTTTTGAAAATTACGTTGACAGAGGCGCTAGCACAATCACAAAAATTACGTAATTTAGTTAATGATAGTTCCAAAAATAAAAATATTTTTACAATTGCGCAGCATATCGAAGGGATTCCAAGACACTACTCTACGCATGCAGCAGGGGTCGTATTGAGCCAAATTGATTTACGAGAAGTGGTTCCGTTACAAAATGGAAGTGAGGATATTCTTTTAACGCAGTATTCTAAAGATATAGTTGAAAATGTTGGTTTATTAAAAATCGATATTTTAGGTCTACGTAATTTAAATATTTTAGATCAAGCTGTAACACAGGTTAAAAAGAATTATCAAGCAGACTTCAATCCAGCATTCATTAATTTAGAAGATGAAAAAACATTAGCTCTTTTTAGATTAGGTGATACATCCGGTGTTTTCCAATTTGAATCTAATGGTATCAAAAATGTTTTAAAAAAATTACAACCAACATCTTTTGAAGATATCGCAGCTGTAAATGCGTTATATCGGCCGGGTCCGATGGAAAATATAGATACATTTATTGCACGAAAACATCATCTTGAAAAAATAACATTTCCGGACAATAGTTTAAAACAAATTCTTGAGTCAACCTATGGTGTATTAGTTTATCAGGAGCAGGTTATGCAGGTCGCATCAAAGATGGGTAATTTTACACTTGGTGAAGCTGATTTACTACGCCGAGCAATGAGTAAAAAGAAAAAAAAGACTATTGATGAAATGCGTACTCAGTTTATCAATGGGGCATATGATAATGGAATTCAAGAAGATGTAGCTAAAACAGTTTATAGTTATATTGAGCAGTTTGCTAATTATGGATTTAATCGTTCACATGCCGTTGCCTATAGTAAAATTGCTTTTCAATTAGCCTATATTAAAGCTAATTTTCCAGCTGCATTTTTTGAAGCTATTTTAAATTCCGTTGGTAATAATCCGCAAAAAATAAAAGAATACTTAGTGGAAGCAAAGCAATATCATGTAATAATTAAATTACCTGATATTAATATGAGCGAGGTAGGTTTTAGTTTAAGACAAAATATTGTTTTATTTGGATTAAATAGTATTAAAGGACTTAGAAAAGACTTTATTGAACATATCATTACATTACGGAAAAAAGAATTGTTCACAGATTTCCAATCCTTCCTGCATCGGATAGATAAAAAATATTTAAATGAGGAAAATATTTCAGCTTTAATATATTCTGGGTGTTTTGATCAATTTGAATATAATCGTGCTGAGTTGATTAGTGCTCTACCAGAATTAATTAGTAGTATTGATTTAAGTGGAAATAATACTAATTTATTTGAATTATTAACACCTAAGATAGCAAGACAATCAAACTTTCCATTAATGGTTCGATTAGAAAAAGAATCACAATATTTAGGTGCGTATCTTTCGGGACATCCGGTTGAGAAGTATCGGAAACAGCTAAATCAAAGCGATTTTAAAAAAATATCGGAAATATCTGATAAGACACATGTAACCATTTTAGTTAATCTTACGAGAGTAAAAGTTATTCGAACAAAGAAGGGTCAACAAATGGCCTTTGTAAATGGTTCGGATGAAACAAGTGAGATTGATTTGACAATATTTCCTGATTTATTTCGACAGAAAGAATCTTTACTTGAAAAAAATAAGGTCGTTGTCGTTTCGGGGGATGTTGAAACAAATAGAGGATTACAAATTATTGTTAAAAAAATAGAATTAGCAGATGATTATTTTAAACGAATAACTCAAAAAAAATGGTTTTTGAAGATTACTAAAGAAACAACAAATGAAAAAATAGAAAAATTAATGCAAACCATGAAAATAAGGTTAGGTCAAACACCGGTTATTTTGTACTATGAAAAAGACAATCGTAAAATTAGTTTAGATAGAACTTATTGGTTAAGGAACGACAAAGAAACACATACAGCGCTTACAAAAATATTAGGTTCTGAAAATGTCGTCATTAAGTAATTTATTCTTGAAAATACTGAAAATATTTTCACATTTAACAAGACAACTTTTCTGAAAAGTGTTAATATAGTGAGTGAAATATGTACTTAAATTACTTATTGAGGTGAAGAAATGAAACGCATTGGTATTTTAACAAGTGGTGGAGATGCGCCAGGTATGAACGCTTCAGTTCGTGCTGTTGCACGTCGTGTAATTGGTGAAGGATTAGAAGCATACGGTATTAATTATGGTTTTGCTGGTTTAGTTGCTGGCGATATTCATAAAATTGAATATGCTGACGTTGATGATGTTATTCAACGCGGTGGAACAATGTTATATTCAGCCCGTTATCCTGAATTTGCAACTGCTGAAGGACAATTAAAAGGTATCGAACAACTTAAAAAGTTCGGTATCGATGCTTTAGTTGTTATCGGTGGGGATGGTTCATACCATGGTGCTTTAGCACTCACAAAACGTGGATTTAACGCTGTTGGTATTCCAGGAACAATCGATAATGATATTCCTGATACAGATTTCACAGTTGGATTTGATACAGCTGTTAACACAGCTCTTGATGCAATTGATCGTATTCGCGATACTGCTCGTTCACATCAACGTACGTTTATCGTTGAAGTAATGGGTAGAAATGCTGGAGATATTGCTTTATGGTCCGGTATTGCTGGTGGTGCTGATGTTATTGTTATTCCTGAAAAAGGATATAACATGCAAGAAATTGCAGACAAGCTCAACAGTAACCGTGAACATGGTAAAGATTCAGGAATTATCGTATTAGCTGAAGGTGTTATGGGAGCTAGTGAATTTGCTGCTGAATTAGACACATATGGTAATTTTGAAACACGTGTGACTATTTTAGGCCATACACAACGTGGTGGCGTACCAACTGCCAAAGATCGTGTCTTAGCAAGTCGTTTTGGTGATTATGCTGTTCAACTTCTTATGGAAGGTAAAGGCGGATTAGCAATTGGTATTAAAGACAACAAATTAGTTGCTGAAGATATTGTTGCAACGCTTGAAGAACATAAACATCATACAGATTTGAGTCTTTTAGACTTAAATACACGACTTTCAACACCAAAATAATATAATACTGTTATTGTTATTTATAAATAATAAGTAAACTAAGAGGAGATCATAATCTAATGAAAAAAACTAAAATCGTAAGTACACTTGGTCCAGCCAGTTCAGATCTTGATACAATTGTTAAATTAATCGAAGCCGGTGCTAATGTTTTCCGTTTCAACTTTTCTCATGGTGACCATGAAGAACATTTAGGTCGTATGACATTAGTTCATGAAGCAGAAAAAATTACTGGTAAAATGGTTGGTATCATGCTTGATACTAAAGGTGCAGAAATCCGTACTACTGTTCAAAAAGAAGGTAAAATCAACTTTGAAATTAATGATATTGTTCGTATTTCAATGGATGATTCACTTGAAGGAACAAAAGAAAAGATTGCTGTTACTTACCCAGGTTTAATTGAAGATGTTCATGTTGGAGGCCACGTATTGTTTGATGATGGTCTTATCGATATGAGAATTGATGAAATTGATACAGCTGCTAACGAATTAGTAACAACTGTTATGAATTCTGGTCGTTTAGGTTCACGTAAAGGTGTTAACGCTCCTGGTGTATCAATTAACTTACCTGGTATTACTGAAAAAGATTCAGACGATATTCGTTTTGGTTTAGATCAAAACATTGATTTCATTGCTGCAAGTTTTGTACGTAAACCAGCTGATGTTTTAGATATCCGCGCTTTACTTGAAGAAAAAGGAATGGAACATGTTCAAATCTTCCCTAAGATTGAATCACAAGAAGGTATCGATAATATTGATGCTATTATGGAAGTTTCTGAAGGATTAATGATTGCCCGTGGCGATATGGGTGTTGAAATTCCTGCTGAAAATGTTCCTTTAGTTCAAAAAGACTTAATCAAAAAATGTAACGCTTTGGGCAAACCAGTTATTACTGCTACTCAAATGCTTGATTCAATGCAAGAAAACCCACGTCCTACACGTGCTGAAGCATCTGATGTTGCTAATGCCGTATTTGATGGAACAGATGCAACAATGCTTTCAGGTGAAAGTGCTAATGGTGACTACCCTGTAGAATCAGTTGCAACAATGGCTCGTATTGATGAAAAATCTGAAAATGCATTGCGTGCACATAGCTCATTTGCATTAAATGAATTTGACAAAAATGATGTTACTGAAACTATTGGTCGTGCTGTTGCTGAAACAGCTGATAGCTTAGGTATTAAAACTATCATCGCTGCTACAAAATCTGGTCAAACAGCACGTATGATTTCTAAATACCGTCCTGACTCAGATATTTTAGCTATTACTTTTGACGAACAAACTCGTCATGGTTTATCAGTTAACTGGGGTGTTCACCCAATCATTGCTGAAAAACCAGCATCAACAGATGCATTGTTTAGTTTAGCAACTGAAAAAGCTAAAGAATTAGGTTTCGCTAAAAAAGGTGACCTTATCTTAATCACTGCTGGTCTTCCAGTTGGTGAAAAAGGAACAACAAACAGTTTGAAAGTTCAATTAGTAGACTAATTATATTAAGGTTCAAGTACATGATGAACCTAAGTTAGTATATCGGTAAGACATTGGTGACGAAAAATGTTATTGGGTTAATCATGAATATAATTGACTAATTAAGATAATATTGATCAGGTTGTATCAATCCTTACTTGAATATTTTAAAATTGGAAAAGGGGCTGTGACATAAGTCCCTTCAATAAAGTTCAAAATAAGGCTCCGGAAATCATTTTTTGATTTCTGGAGCCTTATTTCTTTTTATTTAAAAAAATATAGAAAACAGAAGTATTATTTACCTCCTAAACTGGCTAATTTTTGGATATTTAATGCCATTACTATCAAACCTGCTTCCTTTTTAACCTTCTCAATCCCTCGCAATAGAAATTGATTGAACGGCAAAGAGGCCTTCATTCGACCAAAAACGGATTCTACATCAATTTTACGGTGCGCGTAAATTTGACCCGTTTCTGGTTCAGAAAGTCGTTCACATTGTTGTGCCTTAAAATATTCCCAAGATCCGTTAACTTGAATCTTACGACGTGCACCTCTAAGTGTTTTAGCCGCAGGAATAATTATCTGATTCTCATCTAGTAACTCTGCTTGATATTCTTTAAATTCACGAACTATTCCATATTTATCGGTTCTTTTCCGATACGCTTTAAAGTTAAATCGCACGCCGTGCGGATCAATATAGTAATCATTATTTTCATGATAATCCCAGTTCATAACTTTTCTATCATCAGTTCGCCATTTTTTGCTTTGTTCTCTAATCATGGTACCGTAAGGAATTATAGCAGTTTGATTTGGTAATTCATCTTCAATGAAACGATAGTTTGATTCTGATCCATATCCGGCATCGGCAACAATGTATTTATCTAATTTATTATGAGTACTTAACGTTTTAAGAAACGGTTGAAGTGTTCTAGTATCTGTTGGATTTTGAAATAATTGGTAGCCCAAAATAAATTGGTTACTGGTCGCAATTTGTAAGTTATAAGCTGGCTTAAGTTGACCATTTAACATTGGATCTTCTTTAATACGCATAAAAGTTGCATCATGATCAGTTTTAGAATAGCTATTTCGAGTACCGTATATTTTCATTTGTGCTTCATGTTCACTTAATTTATGTTGGCGTTTAGTTAATTGATTCTTCTTAGATTTTAGGGTTCTTCGAATTCTTTTAGCTGGATTGGGACTTATCTTCTTAGTTCTTGAAACTTCCTGGTCTAATGCTACTAATTTCTGATCAAGTCGATCGATAACTTCTTCAATCATTTCTAGTGTTAGATTGGAGCCTTCTGGGACTTTACAAGCAGCATGCGCTGTTTTTAATTCAACTAGTAGCTCTAAAATCGCTTCGCGATTCATTTGATCAAAACGTATTGTATTCTTTTTCCAAATAAAACTATATTTATTAGCATTAGCCAAAACCTTAGTACCATCAATAAAGATGGCATCACTAATCATATTTTGTTGTCGTAAATATTCGACTAAGGTATCTAAACTGCGATCAATTAAATCAGTTAATTCATTCGACGTTCTAAATCGGACAATAGTTCGGTAAGATGGCATTTGCTCTTGTGTTAACCAACGTGCCGATAAATTTTCTTGTGCTAGTAAGGCGACCCGACGACTACTAAAAACACCTCGAGTTATAGCAAAAAGATATAACTTCAATAAAGCTGAAAGATTATATTCACGGGGGCGACCAAAAAGATAAGGTTCTTTTATTTCTAATTTTTCGATTAGCGTATTGATATAACACGCAGTGTTATTCTTTTCTGGTATATAGTCAGTTGAGATGGCTAAACAAGTCTGATTTATGTTATAATAATTTTGCATTTTTAAGTCCTTTCGAGGATTAAATTAAGGAGCATTGGGGGTCGAAGGCCAGTGTTCCTTTTTATTTTTCTAATTAGATAATATATTAAAAAGTAGTAAAAAGAAACAAGTCTCCCGAAATCAAAAAAGATTTCGGGAGACTTGTTTAATATCATATTGAAGAGACTTATGTCACAGCCCCTTTTTTATTACACAATATTTCTATTCAATTGGCTATTAAGCCTAATATCAGGTAAAATGTGAGTATGTAATTTTAAAATATGAATAAAGAAATATAAAATAATATTTTTTTGAATGGGAGAAATAAATGAGTTCAATAATGGGACAAGTTGTTACCGCAATGGTAACTGATGAGAATGATACAGAATTTTTAGTACAAAAAGATAGTATAACAATGCATTTATTGAAAGATGAAAAAAACAGTCAATTAGCGAACGGTTCGATGGTTACAGGCTTTGTGTATGAGAACGAAGATCATGATTTGAGTTTATCAACAATAATTCCTAGAGCTGGCATTGATCAATATGCATTCGGAGACGTTGTAAAAGTTAGAAGAGATTTAGGTGTCTTCGTTGACATTGGTTTACCAGACAAAGATGTAGCAGTTTCACTAGATGATTTACCAGAAATGAAATCACTTTGGCCAAAAGCTGGTGATCGATTAATGGTTGGACTTAAAATTGATGCCAAAGATCGTATTTGGGGTGATGTTGCGGACGAAGAAATGTTTCGATCAATTGCTAAGAAACCTGATGACTCATTAAAAAATAAAAATATGAAATTTACAGTTATTCGCTTAAAAATGATTGGAACTTTTGTAATTACTGATGATGATTATCTTGGATTTATCCATCCATCTGAAAGATTTAATGAACCTAGATTAGGTCAAGTATTAGAAGGACGTGTAATTGGAATTAGAACTGACGGTACAATTAATCTATCTATCAAACCACGTGCCTATGAAGCAATTAGTGATGATGCAGCAATGTTGATTGCTGCATTAAGTCATAATGATGAAAAAACATTACCTTTTACTGATAAAAGTAATCCAGAAGACATTAAAGAATATTTTGGTATCAGCAAAGGTCAATTTAAGAGAGCTGTTGGACATCTGCTAAAAGAGCGTTATGTTAAACAAGAAGATGGTAATCTTATTTTAATAAAAATGCCTGAGGAATTTGAAACTAATAATGATGAATTAATTAACGAAACAGATGATTAATAGAAAACTATTTTAGTAGGTAAGAGATAATAAATAAAATTATTTGAAAATATAATTTATTAGTTCAACGTTAAATTAATATATCGGTAACAAACAAGTATATTAGTTATTTTTAAATATATGAATTGTCTCATGAATGCCGTGCGTGTAGAGGAGAACAATAATGCTTATTAAGTATAAGAATGATTATGAAAAAATTGCGATGGGCTTGTTGTCATTTATACCTGACTTGAAGGATGTTACTAGAATTAATTTAGCAATTAAAGGTTATCAAGATACAGAAAATCGAGATTTGTATCTTTGGAAAAATGAGGCAGGTAATTTTACTGGTATAGTTGGTATTGAAAATGATGGCAACGTTGTCGTAGTTCGGGCAATATCATTGAGTCCAGATGAAAGACATAAAAAAGTTAGTTTTTTGATTCTGAACGCTGTATTATCGCTATATCCTGATAAAAAAATCATGGGTACAATTGATACTACAAAATTAATTGAAAAATGGGAAATGCAAAAAAATGAGTCAAAAATTTAAATCTATTAGTCAGGTAACATTAAAATTAACCTCTTTTGAAGGACCACTTGATTTGTTACTGCATTTAATCAAAGATTCTGAGATGGATATTTATGATATTCAAATTTCAGAAATAACAGAGCAATATTTAACTATTATTAAAGATACTACGAATATGTCATTAGATGTGATTGGTCAATATTTAGTGATGGCTTCAACGTTGATGAAAATTAAGAGTCAAATGTTATTACCGGCAGAATTTTCCAATGTAGAGGAAACTCAAACTGATCCAAGGGCAAGTCTAGTCGAACAATTAATTGAATATCAAATTTTTAAAGAGGCGGCTGGAGAGTTGAGCGTCAGGGAAAATAAACGTGCGAATTATTTTTCTAAGGAACAAAGTAGTATTCCTAAAAATAGATTTGATAAACCTCAACTTGATATACCTGGCCTGGATTTAGAAACACTTGAGAATGCTTTTAAAAGAGTTTTAATAAAGCAAATAAATCATCAACCAATTGAGAAAAAAATTAATGTGCAACTAGCATCACTCTCTGATAAAATATCAGAAATAAAAAAAATCATTCTAAATTCAAATAAGAGTTTAATATTTAGTGATTTTTTTGAAATAACAACAACGGTTGATGAAATTGTTGTTACTTTTCTGGCAATATTAGAACTTTCAAAATTAAACCAAATTAAATTGAAACAAGCAAATAGCCATGAAATGATTCAGATTTTAAAAATTGAACCATAGATTATTGTATTAAGGAGGTACGAAGGTGAGTCATTTAGCAAATATTGAAGGACTTTTATTTGTGAGTGGGGATCAAGGAATATCTCTAGCAGAATTATCTAGATTAACTGGATTATTGAAATCAGCAGTTAAAGAACAACTTGAAAAATTATCATTAAAGTATAAAAATGATATAAATTCTAGCTTGGAGCTAATTCAATATAATGATTGTTATCAATTAGTAACAAAAGAGAAATTAGCAGATTTAATTAAAGATTATTTTGAAAATCCTAATTCAAGAAGACTTTCTAATGCAGCACTGGAAACGCTAGCTATCATTGCTTATAAACAACCAGTGACACGACTTGTAATTGATGATATCCGAGGAGTTCAAAGTTCAGGATCACTGCAAAAATTGATTGCTTTAGATCTAATTCGTGAAAATGGACGTCTTGATGTACCAGGAAGACCTATTATATATGTAACAACGACGCAATTTTTAAATTATTTTGGATTAACTGAACTAAAAGAACTTCCAGTGATTAGTGAAAATCAAGATTTTGATGGAGAAATAGGTAAACTTTTTTTAAATAATTTTAACGAAAAATTACAAGAAAATGAGGAATAATATGGCAGAGGCAGAAAGATTACAAAAAGTTATGGCGCAATCAGGTGTTGCGTCACGAAGACAATCCGAAAAAATGATTTCAGAAGGTCATGTTAAGGTGAATGGTAAGGTTGCAAGTGAGTTGGGTATTAAGGTCACAAGTGAAGATAAAATTGAAGTTGATGGTATTCGTTTAAATGAAGAACCATTAGTCTATTATTTATTCTACAAACCAAGAGGAGTTATTTCGGCTGTTAAGGATAATAAAGATCGTAAGGTTGTTACGGATTATTTTCCAGGTGTAAGGGAAAGAATTTATCCAGTCGGTCGATTAGATTATGATACTTCTGGATTATTATTAATGACAAATGATGGTGAGTTAGCCAACAAAATGACTCATCCAAAGTATAAGATTGACAAAACTTACGTCGCTAAAGTGAATGGTATTCCATCTAATGATGATTTAAAAACGTTACGTCAAGGAATTGTAATTGATGGTAAGAAAACGGCTCCTGCTCATTCAAAAATTATTTCAGCAGATAAAAATAAGCAAAAAGCAATTGTTTCATTAACAATTCATGAAGGCCGAAATCATCAAGTTAAAAATATGTTGGCAGAGGTCGGACATCCAGTGGAAAAATTAAAACGTGAAACTTATGGATTCTTAGATTTATATGGATTAACTTCGAGTCAATACCGTGAGTTATCTGAAGAAGAAGTTCATGCATTGAAAAGTATCGCCGAGCGTAAATAATTGTAACTTATTTTATCCTATGTTATATTTTGTAGCGTAATAAAATATTTGGTTCGTCTTCAGGGGCAGGGTGTAATTCCCGACCGGCGGTTATAGTCCGCGACCCACATTGTATATGTGGCTGGACTGGTGTAATTCCAGTACCGACAGTTAAAGTCTGGATAAAGAAGATAGGGCTTATTTGAGTAAGTAATTTCAAATGAACTCTGTTAATCTTTAGTGATTAATGGCGTTCATTTTTATTTACTTGAAAGGTTCTTCATTGAAGATGGCCTTCCAGGAGGTTTTCTAGTATGAATCGGTCACCAGTTTATAAAGTTGTGATTACAGCGTTCTTAGCTGCAATCTCATACGTATTAATGTTTTTATCTTTCCCAGTAATTTTTCCGTATTTAAAAATTGATTTTAGTGATTTACCAATTTTAATTGGATTTTTTATTTTGGGACCAATGAGCGGTGTGATGGTTGCCGTCGTTCGTTCATTGCTGTATCTAGTTTCAACTGGAACAGATATTGCCAGCTTGATAGGTGTTGGAAGTAATTTCTTAGCATCAATGGCGGTATCATTTCCAGCATATTATCTTCTCAAAGGTAAAGGAAACCTTAAGCCAACACTTGGAAAGAGTATTTTGGCAGTTTTAGTGAGTACCTTTGTACTAACTGCTGTATTATCTATTGCAAATTATTTTGTAATTCTACCAGTGTACTTGAATGTTATCGGTATGAATATCGGAATGTCAGTATCCAAGTACGTTATTGTTGGTATTGTTCCTTTTAATATTATAAAAGGAATTCTGGTCGTTGGGTTATTTAGTCTTTTATATCAGAGAATGTATGGTTGGGTTCAGTTAAATAATAAAAAATATAAACAACTATAGTATAATTAATGAGGGAGAATTCTTAAGTGATTCTTCCTCATTTTATTTTATAAGGATGGTATTTTATGGTTGAAGATTATCTCTTACAAATGTTTAATGTCGAATATCGGCGACCTAATGTAATATTTAGCATTATTACAGGTCGGAATACTGTTTCCAATATATATTGGGGAATGCGTTATGATTTGCTAGATTATTTTAGTATTGATCCTCAATTTACAAATGAAATATATCAAAAAATACTTTCTAAGTTGAAACAAAATAAATTACTCACTGAATCTAATGGGCAAGTTCGGTTAACGCAAAATGGTTTAATTCGACAAAAAAAAGCGAAAAGCGATTTATATCAAATTAAGCACCCTAAATTAATAAATCAATATAAATTTAATGAATGGTCAGAAACTTGTATTTTAGCTATACAAGTTGTATCTGAACTTAGCTTTGTTAATCGTCATTATTATCCTGTCGTAACATCCGAATTAACTAAATTTAATATCAAAAAATGGATTTCTAATAATGACAAAACAATACTAACAAAACAAGTTAATTTAGAATTACGATTGTTCGTGCAAAAAATTGATACAAATTCTAGTTTAATATTTATGAACAAATTAATTGGTCATAATCTTAATGGATTGACCAATAAACAGTTAGCAAATGAGTTGAATCTATCAGAAATGGAGATTCAATTAATATACAGAGATACAATAAATTTTTTTGCTAGTTGGATTGAGGAGCAAAAACAAAGTGTGTTCAAAGAATTAGTTCAGTCAATTCTAAAAACAGGAATTATTTCTGAAAGTGCAAAGGAAACGATGAGATTAATTACTATGGGCCTATCTGTTAATGATGTGGCTAAAAGTAGAGGATTGAAGACTAGTACAATTTTTGAACATTTACTTGAATTAGCAATGATTAGTGAAAAATTTCCATTTGATACTTTTTTAACAAAAAAAATAGTTAATGATTTATCTGAAATTATGGGGAGAGATATTGATCAAGTACCTTTTAAAATAATACAAAATAAGAAACCTGATATAAATTTTTTCGATTATCGTTTGTATCAAATTTATAGGAGTAAAATAGATGTCCAAAATTAATTTAAAAGAAAAATTGATGGAATACTTTGGATTCGATTCATTTATGATAGGCCAAGAAGAAACCATAGAAACTATCTTATCTGGTCAAGACACGTTATCAGTACTACCTACAGGGACTGGGAAATCATTGTGTTATCAGTTAGCTGGCTATCTTATGAATGGTACGACAGTTATCGTTTCACCGTTGTTATCTTTAATTCAAGATCAAGTTAGTCAATTTAATTTTCGTGGTAATGGGACAGCTATTGGATTAACATCAATATTGAGTTATTCTGAAAAAAAATATGTGTTAAAAAATATACAATCTTATAAATTTGTTTATTTATCTCCTGAAATGCTAAGTCAATTTGAAGTGATAAATGCCCTTAAACAAATAGATGTATCACTATTTGTTGTAGATGAGGCACATTGTATCTCCACTTGGGGACCAGATTTTAGGCCTGATTATTTGGATTTGAATAATGCAATTGTGAAACTTGGTACACCTTGCGTTTTGGCGTTGACAGCCACAGCTGCACTAAATATTCAGAATGATATTATGACACAATTAAAAACAGAAGGTCGAGATTTTCATAAAATCATTAAATCGGTTAATAGAAGTAATATTTTTTTAAGTGTCTTAAAAGTGCATGATGAATCTGATAAAAATAAGCAATTATTAAATTTATTGAATAAAATCAAGGGTGTTGGAATCGTTTATTTCTCGAGCAAGAAAAAGGCAAATGAGGTCTCAGATTTAATAAATAATAACACTGGATTAAGGTCTGAACCGTACCATGCTGACTTGAATGATATGGCAAGGTATACGGTACAAAGACAATTTATGGAAAATCAAATAGATGTTATATGTGCAACAAGCGCTTTTGGTATGGGTATTAATAAGAAAGATATTAGATACGTTATCCATTATCATATGCCCGCTGATTTTGAAAGCTACGTACAAGAATTTGGCCGATCTGGACGAGATGGCCAGCAGAGTATCGCAATTGTTTTTTCTCAAGAAAATGATGTGTTTCTACAAAGAAACTTAATTGATTTAACCATTCCAGATGATGATTTTATTAGGATGTATTTTAAAAAACATAAGGAATTAGTTGGTCTTGGAGAAGAAAAAGGTAAACTGTTAGATTATTACTATGAGAAACAAAGCTCAGTTGAAGAGGTGCAGTTCCTTTTTAGACAAAGGAAAATTGAAAAAGAAACTGGATTACAAAATATGATAATGTTTGTTAATTCAAGTAATTGTCGAAAGCAACAAATTTTAAACCATTTTGGAGAATCGAAATTAATAGAACATGATGAATTCTGTTGCTCAGCGTTATTTAATGTGGATGTACTTCAAAAGATTGGATTAGAAAAAAAGATAATCAAAAATGATGACAAGCAGTTAATTCAATCAACAGATAATATTATTTCAAGATTGTTTAAATTATCTTGAGAATAATTTGGATTATTATGGTAAAATAATGATAATTGTTTTTAGGAGGATTGAAAAATGAGTGATAAAAAAGATAATTCAGAAAAAAAGCCTTGGGAAAAATCATTCGAAGACGATAGAGACGATAATGGAAATTATTCTCGATCAGCGAATAGACGTAAAAGTAAAAATAGTTCATTATTAACTACGGGGTTATTAGTTGTTTTTGTAGCTATTATTATTGGAACGATTGCTTTTTATATTGTTGAAAGTAACAAAGTATACCAACCAGAAGATAGAACCACAAGCGAGAGTTCAGTAAGTAAAAAAATAGTTACCAAAACTGATGATTCTGATAGTTCTAGCTCAAGTGCTAAGAAAAGCTCTGAATCAAAAGAAAAAGCTAGTTCTGAATCGAAAGAAAAAGCATCAAAAGAAAAAGCTAGCTCTGAATCAAAAGAGAAAGCTAGTTCTAGCACTAATTCAAGCTCTAGCTCAGCGTCTAGTGAATCAACCAGCTCTGATAGTTCATCAAGTGCATCTTCAAAGTCATATGTAACTGTCGAAGCAGGACAAGGCATATATCGTGTTGCAGCAAACAATGGGTTAACTACAGAACAACTTCTACAAATGAATCCAGGGTTGACTACTTCTATTAGTGCAGGACAAAAAATAAGAGTTAAATAATATACATATGGGATTGATATCTAATCAATCCCATTTTTATGGAGGAATTACTTGATGAAAAATAATATCCAAATTGCAATTGACGGACCGGCATCCGCAGGAAAAAGCACTGTCGCTAAATTAGTTGCTAAAAAATTAAATTATGTTTATTGCGACACTGGGGCAATGTATCGAGCAATTACTTTTGAAGCAATGGCAAAGAATGTTGCGCTGGATAATGATGATAAGTTAGTTAGTCTATTAAAAGATACAATAATTTCTTTTAAACCAGCAAATCCAGAACAATTAGTCTATATAAACAATATAGACATAACACAAGCAATTAGGCAACCTGAGGTAACTAATAATGTTTCAACGGTTGCTGCTCAAGAAGGTGTACGCAAGGAATTAGTTAAAAGACAACAAGAAATTGCCGAAGATGGATCAATTGTTATGGATGGTCGTGATATCGGAACGACAGTATTACCAAATGCTGAAGTTAAAATATTCTTAGTTGCGAGTGTTAAAGAACGTGCTCTTCGCCGATTTAAGGAAAATCAAATTAAGGGTATTAATACAACACTTGATGTTTTAGAGTTTGAAATTGCCGAACGAGATCGAAAAGATTCTACACGTGAAATTTCTCCGCTTATTCAGGCAAAAGATGCTATACTTGTAGATACGACTTCAATGAATATTGATGGGGTCGTACAGAAAATTATGGATATAATTAACAAATAATAAAATAAAATGTGAAAAATGAGTATTAGCACTAGTAATTACTCTTCATTTCAGCTAAAATAATAAATAGAGTTTATTCGCTAAGGAGGACATTGTCCATGAGTAATATTGAAGAAAATAATGATTTACTAGAAGCATTAAATAGTGTAAGTGAAGTTAAGGTTGGTTCTGTTATAAAAGGTGAAGTTTTAGCTATCGATGATGCTAAACAAGTCATTGTTGGTATTGAAGGCGCCGGTGTTGAAGGTGTTGTACCAGCTAAAGAACTAGCACTTAAAGCTGGTGAAGAAACAGAAGACGTTGTCAAAATTGGTGACGTTATGGATTTAGTTGTTATTTCAAGTATCGGTGGCGATAAAGAAGGTGGTAGTTACTTACTATCACAAAGAAGAATTGCTGAACGTGAAGTTTGGAATGACTTACAAAAATTAGCTGATGATGATGCTACAATCGAAGCTACAGTAACACAAGTTGTTAAAGGTGGATTAGTTGCTGATGCTGGTGTGCGTGGATTCGTACCCGCTTCAATGATTGATGATCGTTTTGTTGAAGATTTATCAAAATATAACCATCAAACATTAGATTTCAAAATTATTGAAATTGACCCAACTGAAAATAGATTAATCTTATCACATAAAGCAATTGTTAAAGCTCAAAGAGATGCTCAAAAAGTAGAAACTCTTAAAACTTTAACAGTTGGTGAAGTTGTAACAGGAACAGTTGCCCGTTTAACTAACTTCGGTGCATTTGTTGATCTTGGTGGTATTGATGGACTTGTTCATATTTCAGAAATTTCTTACAACCGTATTTCTAAGGCAGAAGATGTCTTATCAGTTGGTGAAGAAGTTAAAGTTAAAGTATTGGCAATCGATTTAGATAAGAATCGTATTTCATTATCAATCAAACAAACATTACCTCAACCATGGGATAATGTTGAAAATGATATCCATGTAGATGACGTCTTAGATGGTACTGTTAAACGTTTAACGACATTTGGTGCATTTGTTGAAGTTATGCCTGGAATTGAAGGATTAGTTCATATTTCACAAATTTCTTACACACATATTGCTACACCAGGCGAAGTTTTAAAAACTGGCCAAGCTGTTCAAGTTAAAGTACTTGAAGTACATCCAGCAGAACATCGTTTAGCTTTATCAATTAAAGCTCTCGAAGAAAAACCAGCAACAGAAGAAAAACCTGAAAAGAAAAAAACAGTTAAAAAAGCTGCACCAAAAGCTAAAGCTCCTAAATCAACAATGAGTGGTATGCCAGAAGAAAGTACTGGTTTCACACTTGGTGATATTTTAGGTAAAGCATTAGAAGATGCAGATACTAACAAATAATTAAAATATTATTTTTAAGTAACGACTGAACTGTAGTTCAGTCGTTTTTATTATTTATTACAAAAGATATTTAGAGAGTGAGGTACTATCTATGGCAAATCCTGTTGTAGCAATTGTTGGACGTCCTAATGTTGGAAAGTCCACAGTTTTTAATAGAATAGCCGGGGAAAGAATTTCAATTGTTGAGGATACTCCTGGTGTTACACGAGATCGTATTTATGCTCATAGTGAGTGGTTAGCGCAAAAATTTAGCTTGATTGATACTGGTGGTATCGATATCGGTGATGAACCCTTTTTGACGCAAATCACTGAACAAGCACAAATCGCAATCGATGAAGCTGATGTTATTGTTTTTCTTGTAAGTGTAAAAGAAGGCGTAACGGATGCTGATGAGAAAGTGGCTAAAATTTTATATCGTTCTGATAAGCCAGTTATTTTAGCGGTTAATAAAGTTGATAATCCCGAGTCTAGACAAGATATTTTTGATTTCTATTCATTAGGATTTGGAGAACCATTTCCAGTTTCTGGTAGTCATGGCCTTGGGGTTGGTGACTTATTGGATGAGATTACAAAGAAATTCCCTGAAAATATTCCTGATGAAGATGACAGTCGAATTAAGTTTAGTTTGATTGGTCGTCCTAACGTGGGTAAGTCTTCATTGGTGAATGCAATCCTGGGTGAAAATCGTGTTATTGTTTCACCTATTGAAGGGACTACACGTGATGCAATTGATACAGCTTTTGATACTGAAGAGGGCGATATGTTCTCAATGATTGATACAGCTGGTATTAGAAAACGCGGAAAAGTATATGAAAATACTGAAAAGTATTCTGTACTACGTGCCATGCGTGCTATTGATCGTTCAGATGTTGTTTTAGTTGTGTTAAATGCTGAAGAAGGTATTCGGGAACAAGATAAGAGAGTTGCAGGGTATGCCCATGAAGCAGGACGTGGTATCATTATCGTCGTAAATAAATGGGATACTCTTGAAAAAGATAATCATTCATTATCTGATTTTGAGGCTAATATACGTCAAGAATTTGCATATCTTAGTTATGCTCCTATTATTTTTGTGTCTGCAATTACACAGCAACGATTATCTAAGATACCCGAATTAATTAAACGCGTAAATGAAAATCATAGTCGTCGTATTACATCTTCAGTATTAAATGATGTCATTATGGATGCAGTAGCCCATAATCCAACGCCAACTGATAATGGAAAACGTTTAAGAATTTACTATGCAACACAAGTAGCAATACAACCACCTACATTCGTTGTATTTGTTAATGATACTGATTTGATGCATTTTTCATATGAACGTTTCTTAGAAAATCAAATTAGAACATCGTTTGATTTTGAAGGAACACCAATTCATGTTATTGAAAGAAGAAGAAAATAATTCAAATTGATAAAACGCTACCATGCCATCTTTTTTTCTGCTAAAGTAGTTAAATACCTTGATGTAATACGTTTTGTATGGTATCTTAAATAAAGAATTAGTAGAGTAATCTCTGGTTCTATTATTATTATTTATTTTAAATAATAATGGCTGAATATTTTTAAATATTCGGACACATTTTAGGGGAGGTGAAACATTATGGCAAACAAAGCACAATTAATCGAAAATGTTGCAAAAGAAACAGGATTGACAAAAAAAGATGCTACTGTCGCAGTTGATGCTGTATTTGGTTCAATCCAAAGCACATTAGCTACAGGTGAAAAAGTTCAATTAATCGGTTTCGGTAACTTTGAAGTACGTGAACGCGCTGCTCGTAAAGGTCGTAACCCACAAACTGGTGAAGAAATTCAAATCCCTGCAAGTAAAGTACCTGCATTTAAACCAGGTAAAGCTTTAAAGGATTCTGTTAAATAATACTTAGAAAAAGCTAGTACAATTCATTTTGTACTAGCTTTTTCAATCTATAATTTATTTTATAGACAATAGTTATGTACGAGATTACTAGCTATTGTGTGTATGATAGATTAAACTAAACCATATTAATTTAATAATGAAGGGAAGTTATTTAATGACGCATTCAGAAATTATGCTAGACTACTTGGACGAAGGACAAATTGATGAGGCAATGAAAGAATTTGCCAGAGCATTAAGAAAAGACAATGATGCAACATTATTTAGTTTAGCAGAAGAGTTATATAGCTTAGGTTTTTTAGCTCAATCTAAACGTACTTATGAAAGATTATTAGAAAAATATCCAGAAGAAGATACTTTAAAAACATTCCTGGCAGATATTGCAATTAGTGAAGGAAAATCTGATGAAGCACTTAACTATTTGTCAGAAATTGAAGAAGATTCAGAAGCTTATCTTCAGTCTCTTATGGTTGCTGCCGATTTATATCAGACACAAGGTATGTTTGAAGTTAGTGAAAATAAATTATTAACTGCATATAAGTTGGCTCCTGAAGAAGAAGTTATCCAATTTGCTTTAGGCGAACTATATTTTAATACAAAACAATTTAGTCAGGCAATCGGATTTTATCTTGAATTAATTAAATCAGGACAGACTGAACTGTCACAGGTTAACTTAGTACAAAGATTAGGTGTTAGTTACGCAAACAGTGGGCAGTTTGAAAAAGCAATGGCATATTTAGAACAAATTCATTTAGAAAATATGGACTCTGATACTAAGTTACAGATGGGTTTAACCTATCTACAATTAAATGATCAACAAAAAGCAATTGATATTCTTTATGATTTGAAGGAAGAAGATCCTTCGTATACATCCTTATATCCAATTCTTGGTCAAGCACTTTCAGATGAGAATAGATTGAATGATGCTTTACTTGTCTATCAAGAAGGGTTAGCGGTTGACGAGGTAAATGATACATTGTATGAACAGGCAGCGACTGTTGCCTTAAAATTGGACGATGAGAAGCAAGCTGAAAAGTATTTAAATAAAGCAATTGATATTAATCCAGATAATACTGGCATATTATTACAATTAAGTAATTTATTAGTTAAGCAAGAACGTGATGATGAAGATATTAAATTACTAGAAGATATCAAGAGCGACGGAGATGTAGATCCTCAAATATTTTGGAATTTAGCTATTTCATATGAAAGACTTGAAGATTATGATAAAGCTGAAGAAAATTATTTAGAAGCATACCCTTATTTTACTAATCAAGTTGACTTTTTAAGATCTGTTATATTTATTTTTAGAGAGAACGGACGACAAGAGGAGTTAAAGGACGCAATTAAACATTACTTAGCTTTAGTACCTGATGATCAAGAAATTATTGATATTCAAAATGATATAAATTATTAAAATAAAACGTTTATATCATTCTTTTGGTATAAGCGTTTTTTGTTAGCAATTTGTAAGATTTGCTTAAAGAAGGGGAAGTAAAATGATTACAAATCAGATAGTGATACCAAAATTAGAAGATAGTACTGAAATATTTAATTTAATTAGTCGTAATCGTCTTGAATTAAGTGAGTGGCTTCCATGGGTTAATGCTATGAAATCGATTAATGATGAAATAATTTTTTTAAGAGACTCTTTTAAGGATGAAACTAAATTAATTTTCGCTATAAAAATTAATAAGAATATCGTTGGCATGATTGATTTACATGGAATAGATTTACATATGGGAACTGCTGAGGTTGGTTATTGGTTAGACAAGTCGTATGTAGGACGCGGAATAATGTCAAAGGCCTTAACAGAACTTGAGAAACTAGCTATAAAGGAATATAAGTTAAAAAAATTAAAAATAATACTAGATTTGAATAATATAAAAAGTTTGAAAGTAGCTAAGACTAATAATTATCACTTTATAGAACAAAATGACCAAAATTTAATTTTTGAAAAGAGATTATAGAATTTATGATGGTATATTTATAAATGATATTATTATTTTTTGCTTTTTAATTGCTATTAAGGATATAATTTTAGATAGGTAATGTTGTTTAAATGGCGATTAATTATCTAAAATTATATATCGGGGGTAGGGACATGAAAGATTTAAACGAAAAAGAAATTGAACGATTGAGTAAAAAAAGTATTACTGAGAAAATTATAGATGGCGATTGGTACCAATATTCTAAAGAAGAATGGGCTCAAAAAACTGTTAAAACAAGTGCACAAACTATTTATAAAATAAATAAATTGGCGGCTCATGATACGAATGATGCAGATAAAATGCTTAAAGAATTTTTACCTAATATGGAAAAATCTGCTGAAATATATTTTCCAATTTCAACTATAGAATGGCCGGAAATGTTAAAAATAGGGTCAGGCACATTTATTAATTCTAATTTACAGATTTTAAGTGCAGGACAAATAACAATTGGAGAACACTGTTTCATTGGGCCTAATTGTCAGTTATATACACCTAATCATCATTCTATGGACAAAAATTTACGTCGTGAAGGATGGCAATATGATGCACCAATTACAATTGGTGATGATTGTTGGTTTGGTGGATCAGTGATTGTTTTACCTGGTGTCACGATTGGAAATAATGTCGTCGTTGGTGCTGGTAGTGTGGTAACAAAAGATGTACCTGATAATGTTTTAATCGCAGGTAATCCAGCACGAATTATTAAGACTATTGGTTAGATAAAGTTATGGCGAAAAGTAGCATAATTTAAAAATATTTGGGCAACAAAAAGGAGCTAGAATTTTTCTAGCTCCTTTTTGTTGCTCTTTTAAGGTTTATATGATTAATTTTTGTTCAATAATTAAATGACGGTAGTATAAAAGTGAATTTGGATCAATTCTTAACGTCATCATAATTTCTGAATCTGTCATCGTATTGTTAGTGAGAATAGAAAAACAAATAGCTGACTGGTACAGCAGACGTGGTGAAACATTTGGCGCAATAAATTGTAAATCTTTCTTTAAAAATTTATGTAGACCAGGTAAAGATAATAAAGGTGCTTCAACATTTTTACGCAGTTTTAAAAAGCAATCGTTGGAGTTTTGTAAAATTTGTAGTTGTTTAATATAGGTATTGAATTGCTTCAAAAATAATTCCTCTGTTTCCGTAAATGTTAATTGTTTAAAGCTAACGAAAAAACCAGGTTGTAAGATTTCTGAAATTTTAAAGAAATGCCGTGTCATTAATAAAACAAGTCGAGAATAGTAGCTAATTTCTGAATTTAAAAGATAAGAGTCGAAGTCTATTAACCAATTGAAGGTTATAACAGAATTTGCGATATTTTTTTTCCCTTTTAACATTAATGTTGGAATATGAGTATTTATCTGATGGGTAAATAAATATTTAAAATAACCATTCAGATGCGATAAAACCTTAGTATATGTTGAATTTTTAATATTTCTTTTATCTTGAAGCATAGTTAAATATTGACGAACGTCTGATTCTAAGATAGTTTCAACCATTATTGAATTAGAGAATGCATCATTAAAATTTAGAAGATAGTTAAAAAAATCATGAATATCGTAGTTATATTCTAAAATTGTTGATGGGGACAAAGAGTTGGATTCTAATGATAAATTAAAAGCTTTTTGATAGGGATAATTCATTTAATTGCCTCCTTTAGTAATAAACAATAAGTTACTTTAACTATATCACACTAATAAAGCGCACTGCAAAAATCGCAGTGCGCAAGACCAATCATTTATTAAAGATATTAGTGATATTAGTGATTTTATTCTTTTTTTGTCGATTAAAACTAAACCCTTGTCCCAGTACTTCATTAACACTACTAATTGAAACAAAAGCATTTGAATCCTGGTTTTGTAATATTTCCTTCAACTGATGAAGTTCATTACGGTTGATAACAACATAAATCATTTTTTTATTTTGGCGAGAATAAGATCCCTCACCATTGATGTAACTAACACCTCTGCCTAATTTATCCCAAATTTCATTAGTTATAATTTGATATTGGTCACTAATTATTAAGATGCCAAGTCCAGAATAACTACCTTCAAGAGTGAAGTTAACAATTTTTGAGAAAACATATGAGCTTAGTAGGGTATACATCATATGCCTTAAATCTAAGTAGCTAAGTGATATGACCAAAACAGCAATATCAAGGGCAAGAATTGTCTTACCCATTTGAATACCACGTGTTTTTTCAAAAATTCGAGCCACTACATCAGTTCCACCAGTAGTACCACCAAAACGATATACTAAGCCTGACCCAAGGCCACCAAAAGCACCAGCAAGGATACCTGCTAAAAACAAATCATCATTTACATTAATTTGAATCGGAACACGTTGCCAAATCCATAAGAAAAGAGATAACATTATTGTTCCATATATAGTATAGACTAATGATCGTTTACCTAAAAAACGGTAACCAATAAGGATTAATGGAACATTAATTGCAATTGTTGAATACGCAGGATCAATATGAAACCAATAACGTAAAATTAAAGTAACTCCGGTTATACCACCTTCAGCAAGATGGTTTGTTATATTAACGGTTGCTAATCCAAATGCATAAAAACAACAACCTAACGCAATCATTACTAAATCGATTATTTTAATTCGTTCATTTTTTAAGATTAGTTCTACCCCCTGAAATAAATTCAATATAAATATCATACCATATTATCGATGAATGTCTGCTGACTATCATTTTAAATCTAGTATAAATCTGTTAAACTAGATTGTATTAATTAAAGATGAGGAGGATTACTATGATTAAAGTTTTGGTTGCTGGATTTAAAGGACGAATGGGTGCCACTACAACAAATATGATCTTAGAAAATCCATTATTTGAATTAGTTGGAGTCTATAGTACTACAGCTACAGAAAAAAATATAAATGAAATTACTGACTATAAGACAGAGAATGTCCCAATATTCAATAAGCTAGATGAAATAAACGTAGTTTCCGATGTTTGGATTGATTTTACTGTCCCAAGTGTTGTTTTCGAAAATACTAAATTTGCTATTTCGAAACATATGTCACCAGTTATTGGGACTACGGGTTTATCGGAAAATAATATAGCTGAACTTAAACAATTATGTAAAACAGAAAAATTAGGTGGATTGATTGCTCCTAATTTTGGTATTTCAGCTGTTTTATTAATGCAATTTGCGCAACAAGCTGCTAAGTATTTACCTGACGTTGAAATTATTGAAATGCATCATGATAATAAATTGGATGCTCCAAGTGGTACAGCCTTAAATACCGCAAAATTAATTGCTGAAGTTCGTAAACCTAAAATTCAAGGCAACCCTGATGAAAGAGAAACATTACCAGGTGCGAGAGGTGCAGCCTTTGAAGGCATGAGAATTCATAGTGTCCGTTTACCAGGCTATGTTGCTCATGAACAAGTCTTATTTGGTGGCGAGGGTGAAGCATTAACTATTCGTCAGGACTCATTTGACCGTATTTCATTCATGTCTGGTGTTGCATTAGCTACTGAAAAAATTGGACAATATAAAGAATTACTAGTTGGATTGGAAAATATATTATGATAGTTTCCAATCTTGCGGATGATTTCATTAATGCTGAACCAGTGATTAAAGCCATTGAAAATGCTGGTTTTGAAGCATATTTTGTCGGAGGAAGTGTTAGGGATACTATCTTAGGATTACCAATCCATGATATTGATATTGCCACTAGTGCATACCCTGAGGAAATTAAGGAAATTTTTAATAAGACGGTAGATACAGGTATTCAACATGGGACTGTTATGGTTTTAGATCATGGAGAAGGTTATGAAATCACCACATTTCGAACAGAATCAACTTATCAAGATTTTAGACGTCCAGATCATGTTGAATTTGTACGCTCTTTAGAAGAAGATTTAAAACGTCGTGATTTTACAATCAATGCCTTAGCAATGACACATGATGGACGGATTATTGATTTGTTCAACGGACTACAAGATTTAGAAAATCACATCATTAGAGCTGTTGGCACTGCTGATGAACGTTTTAATGAAGATGCTTTACGAATGATGAGGGCAATTAGATTTGCAAGCCAATTAGATTTCACAATCGAAATGGAAACGAAGAAAGCATTAAATAAACATGCACCACTATTGAAAAAGATTGCTATTGAACGGATTCATATTGAATTTATTAAATTACTGTTGGGAAAAAATCCTCAAATTGGACTTCGACATTTTGTTGAATCAGATTTAGTAAAATATTGTCCCGAATTTAATAATTATTTATCGGAACTAACTGATATGTCAAAAATGCAATCAATTAAACTTACATCAGAAGTAGCTGCTTGGTCGTTAATTATTCATGTTCTAAAGATAACAGAAACTAATATTAATCATTTTCTAATCTCATGGAAAAGTTCAAATGAGTTAATTACACACGTTCAAATAGTTATCAAAGCACTTAACGGTATTATTCATGATTCCGTTAATCGAGAACTGATGTATGAAACTGGATTAGAATTATTATTAATTGCAAATGAAGTTGCAGCAATATTTAATAGTAATTTAGATGCAGAAATGCTGACAGTTGCTTATACTGCACTTCCAATTAAGTCTAAAAAAGACATGGCAATTAATGGACGACAGTTAATAAAAGATGTTGGTATTCAACCAGGTGAAAAATTAGGCCAAATTTTATCCATATTGGAAAATCGTATTTTACTAGAAGAAGTCCCAAACGAATCAACTCAATTATTAAAAGTGGCTAAGCAACTAATGTTAAAATTAGCGTAAAAAAAGAGATTAAATATCATTTAATCTCTTTTTTTACAAAACATGCTTAGTAATACAAATTATAAAAGAGAATCAATTAGATAAGAGAGTGATTACATGCAAACACTGAGGGTAGAACATTTAAAGAAAACATACGGCGAAAAAACATTATTTGATGATTTAAATTTTATTGTTAATGAAAAAGATAGAATCGGATTGATTGGAACTAACGGTTCAGGGAAAACAACGTTATTAAATGCATTAACAGACCTTGACCCAGCTGATTCAGGAGATTTAATTAAACCAAATAACTATCGTATGAGTTATTTAAAACAAATACCAGAATTAAATGATGATATGACAATTATGGAAGCCGCTTTTGAAGGAGCTTCACCTATTTTTGAAACAATTCGTCATTATGAAGCTGTTTTAACAGCCTATAGTGAACATCCTGAAGATGAAAAATTACAGCAACGTTACTCAGATGCGGAAGATCGTATGAATCGTGAAGATGCATGGAATGCCGATAATGACGTTAAAACAATTCTAACGCAATTACAAATAACGGATTTAACACAAAAAGTCTCAACCTTATCTGGTGGACAGAAAAAAAGAGTTGGCTTGGCTCAAGTACTCATACAAGCTCCTGACTTATTAATTCTTGATGAACCAACAAACCATTTGGACTTTAGTTCTATTGAATGGCTAGAAAGTTACCTTAAAACGTACAAAGGAGCTTTAATTGTTGTTACTCATGATCGGTATTTTTTAGATCAAATTGCCAACCAGATTTTAGAACTATCATTTGGTAAATTACACTCGTATGAAGGTAACTATCAAGATTTCGTTGCTCAAAAGGCTGAAAGAGTTGCCCAGGAAGTTACCGCTGAGCATAAAGAACAACAGCTATATAAAAAGGAACTAGCTTGGATGCGTACTGGAGCAAAAGCTAGATCAACAAAACAACAAGCACGAATTAACCGTTTTAACGATTTAAAAGAAAATATGAATTCATTACAAATTGATCAAGATGTTTCAATTGGACTAGGCCAACAGCGGCTTGGTAAAAAGGTTATTGAGCTAAAAGAAGCTAGTTTAGTCTTAGAAAATCATAAAATTATTGATCATTTTAGTGAGTTGATTCAGGCGAGCGATAGAATCGGGATTACCGGTAAAAATGGTGCTGGTAAATCTAGTTTACTAAATGCAATTGCTGGAAAATTACCACTTAACTCTGGCGAATTACTAATGGGCGAAACGGTTAAATTAGGTTATTACCAGCAACAAACTGAACCCATACCTGGCGATAAACGAATGATTAACTATCTAAATGAAATTGGTGAAAATATCGAAAATAAACATGGCGAACGAATAAGTACAACACAACTTTTAGAGCAGTTTCTTTTTCCAAGATCGATGCATGGGACATTAATTAGACAGCTATCCGGTGGTGAAAAAAGAAGACTCTATCTCTTGAAATTACTTATGCAACAACCAAATGTCTTATTACTAGATGAACCTACAAATGATTTAGATATTGGAACATTAACAGTACTTGAAGACTATTTAGAATCTTTTAATGGCGCAGTTATAACTGTCTCACATGATAGATATTTTTTAGATAAAGTTGCAGATCAATTACTTATTTTTGAAGGCGATGCTAAAATTAATCGTTATACTGGATTATTTACATCGTACCTTGCTAAAGAATCACTGGATGATGCCGTATCAATATCAAAAAAAGAAAAAATTATCGAACACGACACCATTTCTGACGATAAATTAAAAGTTAAATTAACTTATGCTGAACAAAAAGAATTTGAAACAATTGAACAGACAATTGATAATTTAGAAGCTAAGAAAGAAAAAGCTGAAAGTGATATGTCGAATATCAATGGCAATGATTTTGTAGCATTAAGTGAACTACAAGTGTCAATTGATAATTTAGATGATGAAATTGAAGAAAAGATGAATCGTTGGGACTATTTAGGTAAATATGCAGAAAAGGGGTAATTTTCGTATGGAAGAAACATATTTGCAACTTGAACGTGATATTTTAATGAACGGAAATGATAAATCTGATCGTACAAAAACGGGAACTAAAAGTCTTTTTGGCTATCAAATGAGGTTTGACTTAAGTCAAGGATTCCCACTACTAACAACTAAAAAAGTACCATTTGGTTTAATTAAGAGTGAGTTACTGTGGTTCTTAAAAGGTGATACTAATATCCAATATTTATTGAAACATAAGAATCATATTTGGGACGAATGGGCTTTTAAAAATTACATTGAAAGTTCTCAGTATATGGGTCCAGATATGACTGATTTTGGACATCGATCACTTTTAGAGACTGATTTTAAAAAAGAATATGAAGTACAGAAAAACCTTTTTTGCGATAAAATTATTGAAGACGATGAATTTGCAAAAAAGTTTGGTGAATTAGGTGACGTTTATGGTAGTCAGTGGCGTAATTGGAAAACTAGACAAGGTGATACGATTGACCAAATTAAAGATGTTATTGAAGCAATCAAAAAAACACCTGATTCTAGAAGATTAATTGTGTCCGCTTGGAACCCAGAAGATGTACCAAATGTGGCATTACCACCTTGCCATACGTTATTTCAATTTTATGTGGCTGATGGTAAATTAAGTTGTCAATTATATCAAAGAAGTGGCGATGTCTTTTTAGGTGTACCATTTAATATTGCAAGTTATGCGTTATTAACTCATCTAATTGCTAAAGAGGTTGGACTTGAAGTTGGTGAATTCATTCACACATTAGGCGATGCCCATATTTACAATAATCATATAGAACAAGTGAAGGAACAACTTTCTCGTGAAGTGCAACCCATGCCAAAATTATGGTTAAATCCTGATAAAAATAGTATTTTTGAATACGATATGACGGATATTAAAATAGAAGACTATAATCCTGCACCACCTATTAAAGCGCCTGTTGCAGTTTAATATTTACTTAAGGAGAGTCAATAATGATTAATTTTATTTGGGCTGAAGACAGTGAACATCATATTGGATATAAGGGTAAGCTACCTTGGTACTTACCAAATGATTTAAAATTTTTTAAGAAAACAACGCTTAATAAGGTCGTTGTTATGGGCAGAAATACATTTGAAAGTTTTCCGGGACTATTACCAAATCGAATTAATATTGTTCTTTCAAGTAAAAACGATTTAGTTGAAACAGATACTCTAAAGATTGTTCATTCAATACCAGAGTTGAATGATTTATTAGAAACATATTCTGAAGATATTTTTGTTATTGGTGGCGCAACATTATTTTCTGAAATGTATGTAAAAGTTAATAGATTGTATCAAACAAAAATTAACGCTACGTTTGATGGTGATGTGATGATGATTCCTATTGATTATACTCATTGGAAATTAATTGAAACGATTCCGGGAATGATTGACAAAAAAAATGTATATGATCATGAATTTAGAATTTATGATAAAAAATAATTAAAAAGCGAAGACATATCCAATACGGATGTGTCTTCGCTTTTTAACTTTAAGTATATAATAAAATAGAAAAAAACATTAATCCTGTACCTAACATCACAAATAAATGCCAAACGACATGTAAGTACTTAACACCGTTTATACTATAAATTCCAGCGCCGATTGTGAACGCAATGCCACCAGAAACAAGTAGCCAGAACCCAATTGTACCGAGGCTATTATAAAGTGGCATCATTGCGCTCAAACAAAGCCAGCCCATAATTAGATAAATGATGGTTGAAATTGTTTTAAAATGACCCAACCAAATTGATTTATAAATAATTCCTAAAACGGTCATCATCCAGATGATTCCGAATAGTGTCCAACCTAATGCCCCACCAACAGAGAGAAGACAATAAGGCGTATAAGTACCTGCTATCAGAATATAGATACTACTATGATCGAAGATTTGAAAAACAGTTCTTGCTCGTGTAAATATTAAACTATGAAATAGGGTAGAAGTTAAGTACAGCAGTACCAAAGATGAACCATATATAGCATACGAGGTAATTTCTAATGCACTACCATTATGAGCACCTTTAATAAGTAAAAAAATCAATCCCGCTATACTTAACCCAAGACCAATACCATGAGTTACCGCGTTTAATACCTCATTTAAGATGAGATACCTTCTACTGTAATTATGTTCCAAAAAAACACCTCAGTCATCAATTTCTATGTGAAATAGACCAGTAATTCTGATATACTAGACATTATAAATAGAAAAGTTTATAGTGACATTATTGTATCATGATTAAAAACTTTTGTTAAGAAAGTGTGGATGAAGAAACATGAAAAAAATTAAAATAATAACGGATTCATCTGTTGGATTAACAGATAATGAAATAAAAGAAAATGACATTAGCATTATACCTCTAAGCGTTATGATTGATGATACTATTTACGTTGAAGGTGAATCAATTACAAATGACGAATTTGAGACTAAAATGGAAACGTCAAAAACGTTACCTAAAACAAGTCAGCCACCAATTGGTACTTTTGTAGAAATGTTTGACAGTCTTGGGGCAGATGGTAGCCAAGTTCTCTCACTTAACATGACTGACCAAATTAGTGGTACAGTTCATACTGCAGAGCAAGCTGCAGAAATGAGTCAATCCGATGTAACCGTTGTTGATACTCGTTCTACTGATCGAGGTATGGCTTTTCAAGTCTTAGCAGCTGCTAAGTTAGCAAATTCAGGTGCATCAATGGATGATATTTTAACAAAAATTTCTGAAATCCGTAAGAATTCAACTCTAAATATGGCCGTTATGACTCTGGATAATCTGGTCAAAGGTGGACGTATATCAAGATTAACTGGTGTTCTTTCAAGTGTTTTAAATATGAAGATTATTTTGGAAATGATTGATGGCGAATTAAAAATTAAAAATAAAGGCCGTGGTATGAAGACGGTTAACAGATTTATTGCAGATTTAGTTGAAGAATTAAAAAGTACACCTAATGTTAAAGCAGTAGGTATTTCTCATGCTGGAAATGAAAAAAAGGCATTTGAAGTTCGCGATTTATTACAAACAGCAGTCCCAAAAGTTGATATTCTAGTTCGACAGACAGCACCTATTATTGCGACGCATGGTGGTCCAGGGGCTTTTGCAGTGATGTTCTACACAGATAAAGACTAATATATTAAATAATTATTTTTAAACTGGTCCAAAAACAGCTGTTTTTGTCCGGTTTTTTTAATTAAATAAAGGAATGATTTTTTGAAATTTTTTAAAAGCTTTTCCATTACTATTTTAAGTATTTTAGTACTAAGTGGTCTTATATTTAGTGGGCTGTGGTTTGCAACCGGCCATTTTTCGAATCATTCTTTAATAACAGTGCCCCATAAAAAAACAGCTCTTAAGCTAGTATCCCTTGGTGATTCTTTAACGCAGGGTGTCGGAGATGAAACGAATAAAGGTGGATTCGTTTCATTAATTACAGAAAAAATAAATACTGATAAAAATATGAAAGTAACTGCCTCTAACTTTGGCTTATCAGGAGATCGAAGTGATCAAATTTATAGCAGATTAAAGAAACAACCCAAAATGCAAAAAACGTTAAAAAAAGCCACTGTTATTACATTAACAGTTGGTGGGAATGACCTATTACAGGTTATACAAAAAAACATTTTATCTAATGATACTGATAAGTTAAATAAAGCTATTGATACTGAAAAAATGACTTATACAAAAAATTTAAATGATTTATTTAAAGAGATTAGAAAATATAATAATAGCGCGCCTATCTACGTTATAGGAGTGTATAACCCATTTTACGTTTATTTCCCCGAAATGAGTAGTATGAAAACGATTGTTAAATCATGGAATAACGTAACCAACAAGGTTGTTAAAAATGATAAAAATAGTTATTTTGTTAGTGTTGAAAAACAGCTTTCTGAAGGACAATATTATGGTAAAACAAGTAAATTAGCCAAGACTTTGGGTAGCTCAGACTTATCTGATTTATCTAGTTTTAATCTTGAAAGTGTCTTGCAAGAAAAAGATGAAAAAAATAACTATATTTCTATAACTGATCATTTTCATCCAAATAAAAAAGGTTATAAAAAAATGACTGATTTGTTGTTCAAATCAATGGAAGAACATCATTTATTTAAATAATGAGGAGAATTATGCCGAAAAGAACAGAAAAAACATCAACCACTTTTAACGCATGGAAAGTTGCGTTTATCATATTATTTTCTTTATTGATTGGCGTACTACTTTATTTTTCCGTTAGTATTATGAACCAATCCCAAGATCAAAAGACACTAACAACTCAAACCACTTCAAAAGCAACAAAAAGAACAGAACTAAGCGTGGAAATGAACAAGGAACAACTTAACGGAACCATTAATTATTATTTAAAATCAATTCAAAAAGGTCAATCAATTAAATATCGGTTTTTAGTAGATAAATCTGCTATATTAATGGGCACAACAAAAATTTTAGGACAAAATATTTCATTCACATTATATTCAGATCCAGTTGTAACAGATGATGGTAATATCTTGTTAAAAGCAAAATCTGTTGCTGTAGGTTCATTACCAGTTCCTAAAAAGTTTATAATGGATTATGTAAAAAATGCATATGATTTACCAAATTGGATTACGATTAATAGCAAAGAACAAACAATTATGCTTAACTTAAAAAAACTAGATATTGAGAATGGTATACAAGCTAGTGCAACCAAAATTGATTTAAAAACGAATGTTTTTAAATTCGATGTTTCTATCCCTTTAAATTAAATGAGGTATCAATTTATGAGACAAACATTTTATCAATTTTTAATGACCGAACGCAATGATCACGGTACGGATGAGGTGTCCCAATTTGCAAATAATGCATTTTATGATCAAAGTTTTCCTAAATTGTCAGATAAGTATGACTTTCTTTCTAATTATCTTGAATTAAATGCAGGATATTTACCTTCAATGACAATTTTTGATGACGCTTGGGCCCGATATTTAGACAAAATGAATTAGTGGGGAATTAAATTATGGAAAAAGATAAAAAAGAAAAACGTTTTAGATTTGGTCGTCATTTTTGGACCTTAATAGGGTCAATTTGTTTATCTTTTATAGTCGGAGCTGCTGCAATGTATTTTTTTGCAATTAGTCAAATTAATACATTAGTTGGGTCATTACAAACGACTAGTTCAGATTTAGCCAAAATTGAGTCTGTTTATTCGGCACTAAATAATTCTTATTATAAAAATATCAGTAAGAAAAAATTAGTCGATGGGGCTATCAATGGTATGGTCGACTCTACTGGAGATAAATTTACGGCCTATTTAGGTAAAGAAGATGCGACTAATTTAAATTCAACTATTTCTAGTAAATTTGTTGGAATCGGTGCTGAAGTCAAAATTAGCAAGAAAAATATTCAGATTGTTTCAGCTATTAAAGGAACACCAGCTAAAAAGGCTGGTTTGAAGACAGATGATATTATCCAAAAAATAGATGGTAAATCTATTTATGGTCTCAGTTTAGAAAAAGCTGTTTCAAAAATTAGAGGTAAAAAAGGAACAATAGTGAAACTAACTATTAAACGTGATTCATCAACATTTAATGTTTCAATAAAACGAGATGATATTCCTGTTAAAACAGTCTATAGTAGTATTTCGAAAAAGAATAAAAAAGTAGGATATATTCAAATTAGTACATTTTCTGAGGATACATCTAACGAAGTCAAATCTGCAGTGAAGTCACTTAGAAAAGATGGCGCTACATCGTTTGTCATTGATGTTCGTGATAATCCAGGTGGCCTTATGGATCAAGCATTAGCGATTGGATCAATGTTCTTAAAAGATGGTCAAACAATTATGCAGGTACAAGGCAAAACGGGTTCTCCTGAAGTATATAAGGCTGGTAAAAAATATGACTCAGGATTTAAAGTCACAGAAAAAACAGCTGTTGTCATTAATAAAGATAGTGCAAGTGCTTCTGAAATTTTAGCAGCCGCACTTAACCAATCTGGTAATGATAAATTAATTGGGTCAACATCTTATGGAAAAGGTACCGTCCAAACAATCAATACCTTTACAGATAAAACAGAATTAAAAGTTACCATTGCTAAATGGCTAACACCTGATGGTTCTTGGATTAATAAAAAAGGGATTAAGCCTACTATTTCAGCTGATTATCCTGCGTATGCTTATTCACCACTAATTAATACTGATAAAACATATAAATATGAAGACGTTACACCTCAAGTTAAAACGATTCAAGTTTACTTAAGCGCACTTAATTATTATAAAGACAAAAATAATGGTTACTTTGGTACATCAACGGTTAATGCAGTAAAAATGTTACAAAAAGAAAATACTTTAACTCAAACGGGCGAAGTTAACAAAGATACTGCTTTAAAAATTGAAACATTAGTTCAGAAAAAAATTTCAAAAAATGATCCTGCCTATGATGCGGCAATTAAATCGTTAACAAATTAATAAAAGACTGAAGAGGGCGAAACTAAATAGCGGAACTCTCTTCTTTTTGTGCACAAATTAAGGTATTCTGATTAAGAGAGTTAAATATAAAGAATTAAGCAAGTTAATTAAAAGTTTACTTGGCTTAACAAGGAGAATTTAAATGACAGTAATCCAATGGTTCCCAGGACATATGGCAAAAGCCTTAAGATTAGTAAAGGAAAAATTAAACTTAGTAGATATCGTACTTGAATTAGTTGATGCAAGATTGCCTGAATCATCTAGAAATCCGCAACTTGAGCAATTACTTGCAACAAAACCTCATATTATGGTTTTAACAAAAAAAGATATGGCCGATCCGAACGTTACTGCACGTTGGCTACAGTACTATGAAAACAAAGGAATTCCGGCAGTTGCAGTAGATAGTCAACACGGACAACTTAACGCTATCGAGAAAAAAATTAACGTTGTTTTAAAAGATAAAATAGCGTTACGAGAAAGTAAAGGTATCCTCCAACAACGAGTTAAGGTAATGTGTATCGGAATTCCGAATGTTGGAAAATCGACGTTACTAAATCATTTGTTAAGTAAAAATGTCGCCATAACTGGAAATAGACCTGGGGTGACAAAAGCACAGCAATGGTTAAAAGCCGGAAAATCAATGTCTCTTTTAGATACACCAGGTATTTTATGGCCCAAATTTGAAGATCAAGAAATCGGTAAACGTCTTGCTTTAACAGGAGCAATAAAAGACTCTTTATATGCAAAAGATGACATTGCATTATACGGGTTAGAACATTTTAAACAAACAAATCCAAAGGCATTACAAGAGAAATATAAATTAACGGATGAACAAATGCAGTTAAGTAATGTTGATTTATTATTAGATTTAACAAAAAAAATGGGTTTCAAAGAAGATTATGATCGTGCGAGTGAGAGAATTATATTTGATATTAGACAAGGTAAACTTGGTCGTTATACCTTAGAAATCCCTCAATTGGGTGGCGAATAGTTGTGACCAAATTTACAATTTCTCAAGTAAAAGAACATTTATTGAATAATCCATCGGATAATTTTATGCAAGAAATAGCTAAAGACTCTCGCAAAGGAGTTATTAAGCTTTTAATCCAATATAATAATAGACAAAAAAAACTAGTTGAACACCAAGAATTATTTAATCGTAGGTTAGTAATAGAAAGAGACCTATGGCAGAATGGTATTCCTTACATCGCTGGTATTGATGAGGTTGGAAGAGGACCGTTAGCTGGTCCAGTTGTTAGTGCAGCAGTTATTTTACCTCATAATTTCAATCTAATTGACGTGAATGATTCGAAAAAATTATCTGCATCTATGCGTGAAGCATTATACGTTGAAATATTAGCTACAGCTGTTTCAGTTGGTATATCTGTGATAAATAATCAAACAATTGATGAAGTTAATATATATCAAGCATCAAGAATTGCTATGTTAGAAGCTGTTAATTCATTGGACGTGAAACCACAACAATTATTGATTGATGCTATGACGATTGATAGCGATATTCCGCAGGAAAGTTTCATTAAAGGCGATTCTAAAAGTGCTAGTATTGCTGCTGCTAGTATCGTTGCTAAGGTTTACCGAGATCATCTCATGAACTTTTACAATGAATTATATCCAGGATACGATTTCAATCATAATGATGGATATGGAACTAAAAAACATTTAGCAGGACTTAGCAAATTAGGAGTCACTCCAATTCATCGTCGAACATTTGAACCAATTAAATCTATTCTAAAAAAATAATGAAATAAATTGCGTACCTTATTAGTATTAATGACTAATAAGGAGAAACAATGACAATAAGAGACACTTTAATTAAACTTAGACTATGTTCTGAAATAACGTATATTGGCGAAAATAAAATTTTTGATTGGTTACAACAGAATCCAAGTTGTACTGATTTAACTCTAGATGTAATTAAATCCATTTTAAATTTAAATAGTAAAAAAATAGCTAGTTTCAGTAAAGCTTACACTAGTATTTCATTGAAAAATGAGGTTATTACCAATAAGTTACATTCAACAATTGTGACTATTATTGATGAGGACTATCCGTATCGACTAAAAGAATGCTATCGACCACCAATTGTTCTTTTTATGCGAGGAAATACGCAATTATTAAATCGACAATCACTTGCTGTTGTTGGTGCTCGGCAAAGAACTGACTACTCAATAGAAGTAATACGATTATTATTACCAAATAGTATCCAAAATGATAAGGTAATTTTAAGCGGATTAGCAGCCGGCGTTGATACCTTGGCACACCAATTTACAATAGCTAACGGAGCAGATACAATTGCTGTTATTGGGACAGGTTTAAATATTTATTATCCAAAAATTAATGAAGATTTACAAATTGAAATTAGCAAAAAGGGACTTTTATTATCTGAGTACGGACTGAATACAGGACCACAACGTAATCATTTCCCTGAAAGAAATCGAATTATTGCAGGCCTTTGTGAATGCTTATTAGTTACAGAGGCTAAACACCATAGTGGTAGTCTTATAACTGCCAATTTAGCATTGCAAGAAAATCGCACAGTACTAGCTGTACCCGGATCAATTATTAGTCCTCTTTCACTTGGGTGTAATGAACTAATAATAGCCGGTGCAATGCCGATTATTAACGGTGAACAGATACTTGCAGAGTTCTATGAAAACTAGTTACGCTTGACAAGTCTCTCTAATATGCTTTAAGATTACTAACGATTTTAAAAATGTTATTGCTTACAATATAAATACTACGAAGGAGTTCAATTATGCCAGTAACCAAAAAGAAAAAGAGAACGCCGGCAAAAAAAAATCTAGTTATTGTTGAATCACCTTCTAAGGCTAAAACAATTGAAAAATACCTAGGCAGCAACTACCATGTTGTCGCTAGTCTTGGACATATTAGAGATTTACCACGAAGTAAAATGGGAGTTGACGTTGAAAACAACTATGATCCTCATTACATTTCAATTCGTGGTAAAGGCGATGTTATTAAAAGTTTAAAAAAAGAAGCTAAAAAAGCTAAAAATGTTTATCTAGCAGCCGATCCTGATCGTGAAGGCGAGGCAATTGCATGGCATTTATCTCATATTTTAGATTTAGATATCACGGACAAAAATCGTGTTGTTTTTAATGAAATTACAAAAGATGCAGTTAAAAATGCTTTTAATGATCCTAGATCAATTGATATGAATTTAGTTGATGCACAACAAGCTCGCCGTATTTTAGATAGATTAGTTGGTTATTCAATTAGTCCTTTATTATGGGCTAAAATAAAAAAAGGCTTAAGTGCTGGTCGAGTTCAGTCTATTGCTTTGAATTTAATTATTGATAGAGAAAAAGAAATTCGTGCATTTATACCAGAGGAATACTGGACTATTGATTCTGAATTTAAAAAAGGTAAAGAGAAATTTGATGCAGCTTTTTATGGTATTAAGGGAAAGAAAAAAGCACTTCATGATAATGAAGATGTTAAAAAAGTAATGGCATTAATTGATACAAAACAAGATTTTGATATCACCGCTGTCACAAAAAAAGAACGTAAAAGATTTCCAGCTTTACCATTTACTACAAGTACAATGCAACAAGATGCTAATAGAAAATTAAACTTTCGTACAAGAAAAACGATGATGGTTGCACAACAATTATATGAAGGAATTCATCTCGGAAAACAGGGTACTGTTGGTTTAATCACTTACATGCGTACCGACTCGACTCGTGTATCTACGACTGCCAAACATGAAACTGCTCAATTTTTACACGAAAAGTATGGTGAAGATTATGCAGCTATTAAGCCACGCAAAGGTAAATTACAAGAAGGTGCACAGGACGCACATGAAGCAATTAGACCTTCCTCTGTTTTACGTACACCTGCTTCAATGAAGGATTATTTAAGTAATGATCAAATGAAGTTATATAAATTAATTTGGTCGCGATTTGTTGCCAGTCAAATGACACCAGCTGTAATGGATACAATGTCTGTATCTATTGAACAAAATGGCGTTACTTATCATACTTCTGGGTCAAAGACTAAGTTTGCAGGTTATACAAAAATTTATGAGGATAACAAAAAGACTGATAATATTTTACCGGATTTAAAAGTTGGCGATCATGTTAAGTTAGCTAAAAATCAGCCTAACCAACATTTTACTCAGCCACCTGCTAGATTCACTGAAGCAAATTTAATTAAAACACTTGAAGAAAATGGTGTTGGACGTCCATCAACGTATGCACCAACCTTGGATACTATTCAACGTCGATATTATGTGAAATTAATTGCTAAGCGTTTTGAACCAACTGAACTGGGTGAAATTGTAGATGATATGATTGAAGCTTATTTTAGTGATATTGTGAATGTTAAATTTACTGCTGAATTAGAAAAAGGTCTTGATAACATTGAAGTCGGAGACGAAAATTGGGTTAAAGTTGTTGATGATTTTTATAAACCATTTTCAAAAAATGTTGAACATGCCCAAGAAACAATTGAGAAAGTTCAAATTAAAGATGAACCAGCTGGATTTAATTGTGAAATTTGTGGGTCACCGATGGTTATTAAGATGGGCCGATATGGTAAATTTTTTGCATGTACGCGTTTTCCAGATTGTCGTAATACAAAAGCAATCGTTAAAGAAATTGGTGTAACTTGTCCATTGTGTCAGCAAGGGGAAGTAATTGAACGTAAATCTAAACGAAATCGTTTATTCTATGGTTGCTCAAGATACCCAGATTGTGAATTCGTATCATGGGATAAACCTATTGGTCGCGAATGTCCAAAATGTCAACATTATTTAATTGAGAAAAAAGTAAAAGGTGGAAAACAAGTCAAATGTAGTAATTGTGACTATGAAGAAGCGGTTCAAAAATAATTGAATCTAACTAGCAGGGGGATTATATAATGGAAAATACTAGCGTTAATGTAATCGGTGCTGGTCTTGCCGGTAGTGAAGCTGCATGGCAGATTGCCAAGCGAGGAGTTCATGTTAATTTATACGAGATGCGCCCTATCAAAATGACACCAGCGCATCATACTGAGAATTTTGCTGAACTAGTTTGTACGAATTCTTTAAGAGCTAATCAAATTACGAATGCCGTTGGTCTTTTGAAGGAAGAGATGAGACAGTTAGATTCAGTTATTATGAAGTCAGCTGACCATAATGCAATTCCGGCTGGCGGTGCGCTAGCCGTTGACCGTGATAAATTTTCTGGTGAGATAACTGATTTAGTTAAAAATCATGAAAATATTACGGTTATCAATGAAGAGTTAACTGAACTACCAAAAGGTCCAACAATTGTTGCGACAGGTCCTTTAACATCATCAGGTTTAGCAGAATCAATTAAACAATTAAATGGTAGTGAGGGACTTTATTTTTATGATGCAGCTGCACCAATTTTAGAAAAATCATCATTAAATATGGATAAAATCTACTTAAAATCACGATATGATAAAGGTGATGCTGCATACCTTAATTGTCCAATGACTAAAGAGGAATTTATAACCTTTTATAAGGCACTAATAGGGGCCGAAACTGCTGAAATGCATGATTTTGAAGATGAAAAATTTTTCGAAGGTTGTATGCCAATTGAAGAAATGGCTAGAAGAGGCGCTAAAACAATGTTATTTGGCCCTTTAAAACCAGTTGGATTAGAAGACCCTAAGACTGGTAGAACACCTTTTGCCGTTGTCCAATTGCGTCAAGACAATGCAGTCGGTGACTTATACAATATTGTTGGTTTCCAAACGCATCTTAAATGGGGCGAACAAAAGAATGTTTTCTCACTAATTCCAGGTTTAGAAAATGTTGAATTTGTTCGTTATGGTGTTATGCATCGTAATACATTTATGCGTTCTCCTGATACACTGGAACCAACATATCAGTCTAAATTTAGAAATGATTTATTTTTTGCTGGTCAAATGACAGGTGTTGAAGGCTATGTAGAAAGTGCTGCAAGTGGATTATTAGCAGGGATCAATGCCGCACATCTTGTTTTAGGAGAAGAGCTAGTCGTACTTCCTAAAACAACTGTGATGGGAGCTATGGCCCATTATATAACACATGCCAGTGGTAAACATTTTCAGCCGATGAATGCTAACTTTGGTATTATCCCTAAATTAGGCACAAAAATTCGAGATAAACAAGAAAAAAATCAAGCGGTTGCAAATCGTGCTCTAGAGCATTTAGCAATTGTTAAACCAAGTCTTTAAATATTTATGAAATATCTGATAAAATAATTGAGTTATACTTCATTGTTGTGCTACAGTAGTAGCGTTCAATGAAGTTTTTTTATACAATAAATGAGTAACATGGAGGAGTTTATTATGGCAACTGTTTCATTTCATGCAACAACAATTTGTGCCGTTAAGCATAATGGTCACTGTGCAATGGCCGGTGATGGCCAAGTCACAATGGGTGAAAAAGTTATTATGAAGGGGACTGCTAGAAAAGTTCGTCGCATATATAACGATCAAGTAGTTGTTGGTTTCGCTGGTAGCGTTGCCGACGCATTTAATCTTGAAGAACGATTTGAAAAAAAATTAAATGAATTTAGTGGTAATTTACAACGTGCAGCAGTTGAATTAGCTCAGGATTGGCGTAGTGAACAATCCTTACAAAAATTAGAAGCACTTTTGATTGTAATGAACAGTAATGAAATGTTATTAGTTTCTGGTAGTGGAGAAGTAATTGAACCTGACGATGACATTTTAGCAATCGGATCTGGCGGAAATTTTGCTTTGTCTGCTGCAAAGGCACTTAAGCATCATACAACTGATATGTCAGCTAAAGAAATTGCTGAGGCATCAATTAATATTGCCGGTGATATTGATATTTTTACTAACCATCATGTCATCTCAGAAGAATTATAGAAAGCGGGTAAATTTATGACTATAAGTGATAAAACACCAAAACAGATTGTTACAGAACTAGATCAATACGTTATCGGTCAAAATGATGCAAAAAAGGCCATTGCTGTTGCATTACGTAATAGATATCGTCGGATGCAACTTTCTGAATCAATGCAAAAAGATGTTACACCTAAAAATTTAATGATGATTGGGCCAACTGGTGTAGGTAAAACTGAAATTGCTCGTCGTTTGGCAACAATGCTTGAAGCACCATTTATTAAAGTTGAAGCAACAAAATTCACTGAAGTTGGTTACGCTGGACGTGATGTTGAATCAATGGTACGTGACTTGGTTGACGTGTCAATTAAATTAGAAGAAGATGCTCAATATGGCCGTGTTTCAGGCGCAGCTGAACGTATGGCTGATAAACGACTTGTAAAACTTCTAGTTCCAGGTATTAAAAAACAAAAAAAAGCCGAGAATGTTAATCTTATGCAAATGATGTCTCAAATTCAAAAAGGTCAAATACCTGCCGGATTAGATGCAAAAGATGAAGAGGAGGTCACTGACGACATTAGAAATGAACGACTATCTGTATCGGAACAACTAAGTCGTGGTTTATTAGAAAATAACGAAGTGACAATTAAAGTTGATGAACCTAAACAGCCTTCTGGTATGAATGGCATGATGGGACAAATGGGCATCGACTTAGGAGATACCTTAAGTGCATTAACACCAACACGCCAAGTAGAAAGAACGTTAACCGTAGCAGAAGCCCGTAAAATTTTAATTCGTGAAGAATCAAAAAAATTAGTTAATGTAGCAGATATCAATCAAGCTGCAATTGAACGTGCTGAAAACACTGGAATTATTTTTATTGATGAAATTGATAAAATTACTTCAAAATCTCAAAAAAATAGTGGTGAAGTTTCTAGAGAAGGCGTACAACGTGATATTTTACCAATTGTTGAAGGCTCTCAAATTTCAACTAAATATGGTGTTATTAATACTGATCATATCTTGTTTATTGCATCAGGTGCTTTTCATGAAAGTAAACCTAGCGATTTAATTGCTGAACTTCAAGGTCGTTTCCCAATTCGAGTTGAATTAGATGATTTGAGCCAAGCAGATTTTGTTAAAATTCTTACAGAACCTCATAATGCCTTAATTAAACAATATATTGCTTTAATTGGCACTGATAATATTAATGTGACATTTACAATTGAAGCAATTGAGAAAATATCTGAAATTGCTTACAACGTTAACCACGATACTGAAAATATTGGTGCACGCAGACTGCATACAATTCTTGAAAAATTACTTGAAGATTTACTATTTGAGGGTCCAGATATGCAAATGGGTGACATAACAATTACTGAAAGTTATGTTGAAGACAAAATTGGTAACATCGTTGCTGATAAAGATCTTAGTCGTTATATTTTATAGGATAGGGTGAACTAAAATGACAGTTGAACTTAAAAATGATTTCATCACAGTCAAAATTGCTGAACAAGGTGCTGAATTAATCAGTATTACCGGAAATGACACATCTATTGAATATATTTGGCAAGCAGATAAACAATACTGGGGTAGACATGCCCCAGTATTGTTTCCATTTGTTGGGCGTTTAAAAAATGATGAATATGCGTATGATCATAAAACATATAAAATGGGTCAACATGGCTTTGCCCGTGACATGCTTTTTACAGTGGTTTCTAAAAGTAAAACATCAGTTGTTCTGGAATTAGGTTCATCCCCAGAAACAATCTCAAAGTATCCGTTTAATTTTAGATTGAGATTACATTACATTTTAACTAATCATCAAATAAAAGTAATTTACGATGTTTATAACCCCGATGAAAATCCTTTGTTATTTTCTATCGGAGGACACCCAGCATTTAACGTACCACTTAAAAATGCTTATTTAAATCTAGAAAATTATCAAATTGAAGTGGCACCAAATGTTGAAAGACGTCAAATTCCACTAGTTGGACCTTTTAGCGATATCGAAAATGCAAAATCAGTTAAGTTCAACGAACCTATTAAGTTATCTCGCGAAACATTCAAAAATGATGCCTTAATTTACGAATTGAAACAACTAGAAACGACTATCTTACTTTCAACACCTGAAGATGATCATGGTGTTTCCGTGACATTAAATGGTGCAGATTACGTTGGTATCTGGTCGAAATATCCTGAAAATTCACCATTTGTTTGTATTGAACCATGGTGGGGAGTAGCTGATAATATTGAATCTACTGGTAATTTATCAGATAAAAGTAATATTTATACGTTAGAAAAAAATAAATCGTTCGAAGGTTCGTATGAAATCACAGTATTTTAAAAAAAAAATCGATGAAATAATCATCGATTTTTTTTATTTCGTAAATATAATCCAAGACCAAAAGGTACCATACTCTCAGTACCATTTAAAATACGTTTTATGTTGTCTCTATGTTTATAAATAACAAATATAGTCAAAATACCTGCAATACTAGTTAATAACCAATCTTGAAATAATATCGCTGTTATCGTAATACCAATAAATCCAATGACACTTGCAACACTTACCATACTCGTTAAAAGTATTAAAGAAATAAACATGGTACAAGCGATAAGAAAAAATAGCGGATTATACGGTAATAAAATACCCGCACCAGTAGCAACTGCCTTACCACCTTTAAATCCAGTAAATATTGAGAATGTATGTCCAGCTACTGCACCTACACCAATTAGTAAAGGACTAACGGTTGATGCGACCCCAAACATATAAGGGAGGCTTGCAGCTATAATTCCTTTTGATATATCCATCACTAAGACAACAGTCCCTGCTTTTGGTCCAAGAACTCGATAAGTATTAGTTGTACCAACATTACCACTACCAAAATTTCTGATATCCTTTTGATAAAAATATTTTCCAATCCAAACCCCTGATGGAATTGATCCTAAAATATAAGCGATAATCAACATTAATATGATTGTACCCATGATAATTCACTCCTTTCAGCCAGTAAATCCAATAAGTAGTATTTTAACATTCTTTTAAGAAGACACCAAAATTTTTTATAAAATAGAACATCTATTCGGATTTCTCTTTACATTTTAAAAAAGAATAGGTTATTATAGTAACGTTACTGTAGGAATACAGAGTAAGGGGCGTTTAACTGAATGACTAATCAAAATAAAACAAAATACAATGATGATTCAATTCAAGTTCTTGAAGGACTAGAAGCAGTTAGAAAACGACCTGGTATGTATATTGGGTCGACAGATGGCAAGGGATTACATCATCTTGTCTACGAGATTGTTGATAACGCAGTTGATGAAGCCTTGTCAGGATATGGTTCACAAATCGACGTTACAATCCACAGTGATAACAGTATTACTGTTGTAGATTATGGTCGTGGTATGCCTATTGGTATGCATGCATCAGGAATACCAACTGTTGAAGTTATCTTCACTGTCTTACATGCTGGTGGAAAATTTGGCCAAGGCGGATATAAAACGTCTGGTGGACTACATGGCGTTGGCGCAAGTGTCGTTAACGCATTATCTTCATCATTAACAGTTGATACCGTTCGTGATGGTATTCGTTATGAAGAAAAGTTTAAAAATGGTGGGCATCCAGTTGGGACTTTAAAAAAATTAGGTGCAACTAAACGAGCAAATGGAACAACAGTAACTTTTAAACCCGATGAAAGTATTTTTTCAACTACAATTTATAAGTATGATATTTTAGCTGAAAGATTAAAAGAGTCTGCCTTTTTATTACGTGGTGTCAAAATTGTTTTAACAGATGAAAGAACTGATAAACAAGATATCTATCATTTTGAAGAAGGTATTAAAGAATTCGTTGCTTATTTAAACGAAGACAAAGATACACTTGGCGAAGTGATGTATTTTGATGGCATTAAAGATAAAATTGAAGTAGAAGTTGCAGCACAATATAATGATGGCTACTCAGAAAACTTAATGTCCTTTGTTAATAACGTTCGGACAAAAGATGGTGGTACACATGAAGCAGGAATGAAGTCTGCTTGGACAAAAGCATTTAACGAATATGCCAGAAAATTAGGTCTTTTAAAAGATAAAGATCGTAATTTAGAAGGTAGTGATGTTCGAGAGGGCCTTTCAGGAGTCATTTCAGTGCGAATACCTGAAGAGTTATTGCAATTCGAAGGACAAACGAAGGGTAAATTAGGTACACCCGAAGCAAGATCTATCGTCGATAGCGTTCTGAGTGAAAAACTTGGGTTTTATTTGATGGAAAATGGTGAGTTTGCACAAGAACTTGTTAGAAAATCAATTAAAGCTAGAGAGGCTCGAGAAGCAGCTCGTAAGGCTCGTGATGATTCAAGAAATGGGAAAAAGAAAAAGAAAAATGATCGCTTATTATCTGGGAAATTAACACCTGCACAATCGAAAAACGCTAAGAAAAATGAGTTGTTTTTAGTCGAAGGTGATTCTGCCGGTGGTTCAGCTAAACAAGGTCGTGAACGCAAATTCCAAGCCATTCTACCTTTACGTGGTAAGGTATTGAATACTGAAAAGGCAAAATTACAAGATATTTTAAAAAATGAAGAAATTAATACAATGATTTATACAGTTGGCGCAGGTGTTGGTGCTGAATTTAAGCTCGAAGACAGTAACTACGATAAAATTATTATCATGACTGATGCTGATACTGATGGTGCGCACATCCAAACCTTATTATTGACATTTTTCTATAAATATATGCGTCCACTAATTGATGCTGGGAAAATCTATATTGCTTTACCACCTTTATATAAAATTCAAAAAGGAACGGGTAAAAAAATAGAGAGTATCTATGCTTGGACCGATGAAGAGCTTGATAAAGCAACAACAAAAATTGGACGTGGTTACAACCTACAACGATTTAAAGGTCTGGGCGAAATGAATGCAGATCAATTATGGGAAACAACTATGGATCCAATGACAAGAACTTTAGTTAGAATTCGAATTGATGATCCTGCACTTGCTGAAAAAAGAGTGACAACCTTAATGGGCGACAAGGTAGAACCTCGTCGAAATTGGATTGAAGAAAATGTTCAATTTTCACTTGAAGAGGACGGTAGTATCCTTGATAAGGTATCAAGTAAACAAGTTACTGATTTAAAAAATGAAGAAGATTTAACATTATTTGAAGATCAAACAACGACTGACTAAGGAAGGAGGATTATTAATTTGGCTATAGAAAAAGATACATCAAAAATTCAAGAGCTGACCTTAGAAGATGTTATGGGTGAACGATTTGGTCGTTATTCTAAATATATTATTCAAGAACGTGCTTTACCTGATATACGTGATGGCCTAAAACCTGTTCAACGTCGTATTTTATACGCAATGAATCAAGATGGTAACACATATGATAAAGGGTTTAGAAAATCTGCTAAATCTGTCGGAAATGTTATGGGTAATTTTCATCCTCATGGAGATAGCTCAATTTACGAAGCTATGGTCCGTATGAGTCAAAACTGGAAATTACGAACACCATTAATTGAAATGCACGGAAATAATGGGTCAATGGATGGTGATTCTCCTGCCGCAATGCGTTACACAGAAGCTCGTACAAGTAAAATTGCGACTGAAATGCTACGTGATATTGAAAAAGAAACGGTTGATTTCGTATTGAATTTTGATGATACGGAGTATGAACCAACTGTTTTACCAGCAAGATTTCCTAATTTGTTAGTAAATGGTGCAACGGGAATTTCAGCTGGGTATGCAACTGAAATTCCACCTCATAATTTAAGCGAGGTTGTTGATGCCGTTGTTTATTTAATTGGTCATCCAAATGCGACTTTAGATAAATTAATGTCATTCGTTAAGGGCCCCGATTTTCCAACCGGTGGTATTTTACAAGGACTATCCGGCATCCAGAGTGCTTATAAAACGGGGCGTGGTAAAGTAGTCGTTCGTTCTAGAACTGAGATTCAAGAACTAAAGGGTGGTAAAACACAAATTATTATTTCAGAAATTCCATACGAAGTGAATAAAGCTGTTCTTGTTAAAAAGATGGATGAAATTCGCTTATTAAAAAAAGTTGATGGGATTGCTGAAGTTCGAGATGAAAGTGATCGTGAAGGACTACAAATTGCAATTGAATTAAAACGCAACGTCAATGCACAAGGTATTTTAAATTATTTATTTAAAAATACTGATTTACAAATTTCGTATAATTTCAATATGGTTGCAATTAACCATCAACGACCTGAGTTAGTTGGCTTAAAAAAATTCTTATCTTCGTACTTAGAGTATCAATTAAGTGTTACGAAAAAAAGAACTGAATTTGATTTAAAAAAGGCTGAGTCTCGTCAACATATCGTTGAAGGGTTAATTAAAGCTTTATCAATTTTAGATAAAGTAATTAAAGCAATCCGTGCAAGTAAAGATAAAAAGAGTGCTAAATTAAGCTTAATGGATCTGTTCGATTTCACAGAAAAACAAGCTGAAGCAATTGTTTCATTACAACTGTACCGCTTGTCTAATACAGATGTGACTGCGCTTGAAAAAGAAAATGCAGAGCTTGCTGCAAAAATTATTGATTACAAAGCAATATTGGCAGATCCTAGTAAGTTATCTGATGTTGTGAAAAAAGAGCTTAAACAAGTATCTAAAGAATATGCCACACCTCGACTAACTGAAATTCAAGAACATATTGAAGACATTAAGATTGAAACAGCAGTTTTAGTAACTCCCGAAGATGTTCAAGTATTAGTTAGCCGTGATGGTTATCTCAAACGTAGCTCATTACGGTCATTTAACGCCTCAGGAGTAAATGAGAATGGTTTGAAAAACGAAGATCAAATTGTATTTAATGAATCTGTTAACACATTAGATCATCTATTTATGTTTACAAATAAGGGAAATATGATTTACCGTCCAATTCATGAAATAACTGAGGCAAAGTGGAAAGATACTGGGGAACATATTTCACAAACTATTGGATTAGATACTGATGAATATTTAATTAAAGCATTTTCTTTCAAAAAAGTGAATGTCCCTGGTAAATTTGTTTTTGCAACTAAAAATGGATTCATTAAACAAACACTGGTTTCCGACTTACAACCCGGACGAACTTATAAAGGTCATGCAAGTAAATTCATGAAATTGAAGGAAGCTAACGATGATGTTATCTTGATTTCATACTTGAAAGAAACGGATGACTCGTTATTCATTTTTAGTGCTTCACATGATGGGTATGGATTAAAGTATCCTCTCGAAGAAGTTCCTGTTGTCGGATCTAAAGCAGCTGGTGTAATCGCGATGAATCTTAAGAAGGATGATTATGTTGCCGCTACTTGTTTAGTAACTGAACATAGTCAGATTGGATTATTAACACAGCGCGGTTCATTTAAGCGTATGGCTGTATCAGAAGTGAGCTCGACAAGTAGGGCGAAACGTGGCGTTCTTGTTCTTAGAGAGCTTAAGAAGGAACCTCATAGAGTCGTTGGCATGAAACTCATTACTAAAGATGTGAATTTAAATGCCCTTACTGAAAGTGGCAATGAATTTATTATCGAACCAATGTCATATCCGCTATCTGATAGATATTCAAATGGTTCATTTGTTATTGATACAGAACAATTAGGAATACCTAATAATTTAAATGAGATTAATTAATAATTAAATTGTTAAAAAAAGGCAAATTTGTTTGCTCTTTTTTTTTATTACGCTTATTATACTAATATGACTATTAATTTCTAGAACTGAGGAGATCACGCTAATATGAAAACAAAGCAAGAAAATATATTTTCATCAAAAACGTTAACATATTTTTTACAGCTTGCAGATATAATGAATTATACGCAAGCAGCCCAAATATTAGGAATCACACAACCTGCATTAACACAGCAAATTAAAAAATTAGAAAGAACAGTTGGTGCACCACTTTTTTATTCTGTTGGTAAAAAATTACATCTTTCTGATGCTGGCTATACAATGCTAGATGCAACACACCAAATCTATGAAACATTAAATAAAGCAACGAATGAAATTCAACAATCAACAAGTGCAACACAAGGAGAAATTACTATCGGGATTTTGGCTTCAATCGAAGACGAAGTGTTTGATGATTTTGTTATCCAGTACTATAAAAATAATCCAGATATTATTGTGTCATTCCATTTACTAACGCGTAAAGAAATTTGGAGTGAACTTGAGAATAATAAAATTGATTTAGCTATTATGTATCTTCCAGATGAAAGTATTAAAAACTGGAAACCATACGAAAGTAAGAAAATCTTTACTGAAGATTTATTGTTTTTACATCATAATGAAAAGTTATCTTCTAAAAAGAAAGTTAGACTTCAAGAAACAATTGATAATGTTTGGGTCACTTATCCAAGTGATTATTATCTTGATAAAACAATTAAAACAATTTATCAAAATCAATTAGTTAACCTGCCAAAGAGTGTTGCTAGATTTACATCACCCACACAGATTTTAAAATTTGCTCGTGCAACACATGCTTATTCAGCATTACCAACTTCATTTTTAACGGCTCATCCTGAAAGCAAAGACCTTTGGACATCTCATTTTGATCCAGAAATAAAATTTGATTTGTCATTTGTCTTTAGAAAAGATAAAGATGAAATTCCTAGAAATGAACATTTTTTAAATGCATTTGATAAATTTTTAGAAGAAAAAGATTACATGACTCGACTTAAAGAAATTAACAAATAAAAAGGAGATTATAATAATGACTAAACAATTAATTTTTGGACATCAAAGTCCTGATACAGACGCAGTTGTAGCTGCTAAAGCATTCTCATATCTACAAAATAAATTAGGTTTCGATACTGAAGCCGTTACCTTAGGAACATTAAGTGAAGAAACAAAATTTGTTTTAGATTACTTTAATGAACCTGAACCAAGAATTATTGAAACAGCTAAAAATGAGGTTGAATCAGTTATGTTAGTTGATCATAATGAATCTCAACAAAGTGTTTCTGATATCGCTGATCTTGTTGTAACAGACGTTGTCGATCATCATCGTATTGCTAATTTCACAACCAATATGCCTCTTAATTTCCGCGCAGAGGCTGTCGGTTGTTCAAGTACCATCCTATGGAAAATGTTTAATGAAAACAATATTGAAATTCCTGCTAATATTGCAGGATTAATGATGTCAGCTATTATTTCTGATACATTGTTATTCAAATCACCTACAACGACTCCAGTTGATATTGAAGCAACTAAAGCACTTTCTAAAATTAGTAACACTGATTACAATGTATACGGATTAGATATGTTAAAAGCTGGAACTAATTTATCTAGCAAAACTGAAACAGAATTGATTAACGGAGATGCCAAATCTTTTGATATGGCTGGTAAAACAGTACGTGTTGCTCAAGTTAATACCGTTGATTTAGAAGAAGTTTTTAACCGTGAAGCTGCACTAGTTTCAGCGATTGAAGATGATAGTAAAGCTAATAATTATGATTTATTCTTACTATTAGTTACAAATATCCTAGACAGTGATTCAGAACTATTAGTTGTTGGAGAACCTAAAGAAATGGTTGAAAAAGCCTTCAACACAAAACTTTCTGATAACAAATTGTCATTACCTGGTGTTGTTTCAAGAAAAAAACAAGTTGTTCCTCAATTACAAGCTGTTTTTGAAGCTTAATAAAAAATCTTAAAAGTTTAGACTTTATCTCTAAGCTTTTTTATTTTAAGGAGAATTTAGGATGCTACCTGAAGAACAAATTCAAGCAGTTAAAATATATACGCAAAATAAATTAGCGTCAGATACTTCTGGACATGACTTTGCTCATATTGAACGAGTCGTTACAAATTCAAAAACGATTGCCTCAGAAATTCATAATATCAATTATTTAATAATTGTTCTTAGTAGTTATTTACATGACGTAATTGATGATAAAGTAGTCGATAATGTTAAAGAAGAAGTAACTAATTTAACAAATTTTTTAACATCTATTGATTTAACTTCACTTCAAATTAATGATATTTTAATAATTATTAAATCAATTTCTTTTAAAAACCAATTGAACGATAATACTATTAACTTGCCCGAAGAAGCAAAAGTTGTTCAAGATGCTGATCGATTAGATGCAATTGGTGCTGTCGGTATTGCTAGAACTTTTTATTACGGTGGACATGTTGGCAGTAAAATATATGATCCACATCGTGGTCCAAGAAGAAATATGACCCCAGAAGAATACAGGAATATTGAGAATCAAACGGTCATTAACCATTTCTACGAAAAGTTATTGACACTTACAGAAACAATGAACACTGAACCAGGAAAACGAATGGCTAAAAATAGACATCAAATTATGTTAGATTTCCTTGAGAATTTCAAATCTGAATGGGAAGGAAAGTCATAAAATAAAAACGATTAACTCAATATCGAGTTAATCGTTTTTATTTTATAATTTATTAATAGCATTCCGTTGTTCTTCATCAATCATATGGGTATATAACGCAGTTGCACTTGTCGAACTCTGACCCAATTGTGTTGCTACAAGTTGTTCATTCTTCGTCTCTAGGTACAATTTAGAAGCGAGTGTATGGCGTAGTTTATGCGGCGTAACACGGACTTTAAATGCAGATGAGTACTTGGCTACCAATTTTTCAATTGTACCACTCTCAATGCGTTTTCCAATTCCACGATATGATGAACAAAATAGGGCTTTTTCCATTTTATCTACTTTATAGTTCATTGTACGCACTTCAATATATTTAACAAGATAGGGGATTACCCACGGTGCAATTGGCACAGTATCCTTCTTGCCACCTTTTCGAATGACGGTAATATTATTTGTTTTTAAATTTAAATCAGGTAGGTCACTATTTGCAACTTCTGAAACCCGTAAACCACTACCTAGCATTAAAGCGTTAATAGCAATATCGCGATCTTTATCCCGTTTGAAAAAGGAAAGACCTTTAGGCTTTAACAAATCGGCATATTTTTGATCAATAAAGTTAATATAATCACGATCTTCAGTTCCAAGCATTAATTTATCTTTAATATTTGCTGCACGTGTAGCAAACGTTTCGTTATCTTTTACGACAGTAATTTTTTTCATCACATTACGATAAAAATATGGCTCTCCATCTTCTTTTTCCGTTTCTTCAGAAAGATACCTGAACAATGAAGAAATCGCTGTTAGAGAACGATTTACAGTGCTCCTAGAGAGTTGTGTGTTGCTATTTGCATTATTTGATTTACTTCTAGAAAGTAGGGAGGATTTATATAGTTCCATATCTTCCTTTTTTAAATGTTCTAAAACACTAATATCGATTGTCTTAATTGATTTTTCGTTAACAATACCTTCTGCCAGTAACCAATCAAAAAAACGTCTAAACTCTGTTAAATATTGATATAACGTTGCATTGGATAGGGGGATTGTAGATTTAGATTGATAGTATTCCTGCGCATACCAAGGTTGGTACTGTAATTCATTCTCAATTAATTCTAAATATTTTTCTTTTCTCAAAAATACACCTCATTATAACGGATAGTTTAATACGTAGAGAATAACACATTAAAGAGTTACAATTCAACTTTAATGAAAGTTGAACGCAAAATGTTCTTATATCAAACAGTATGATACATATTATTTAAAATTAGTGTTTATTCACAAAATAACTAATATATTTAATACTTTAGATTTTAAGTAATCCTTATATAGCTAATACCATAATTTGGCAAATTATGGTCGTCATGCTTGATATGTATCTACAAATATTAGTGTTAATTATATAATTTATTGGAGAATAATAATTGTAAATATATTTTATGATGAACAAATTATATTTACATAAAATAAAATGAGCGAGATACAAATACAAAACGAATGATAATTTAAATAGACTTGTTTAAAATCAGTAAGATATTGCGCTACTAAACTTTCATTAAATTGTGTGTTTTAACTAAAGTTGGATAGTGTTAATATGATAAGTCTCAATTTACCACTCATTTGATGCTTTTAAACTTTATCTATTAACTTAAAATTATTTTCTCCGACATACTATTATCTAGTCACAGTTACATCTTAATTATTATTTGAAAACAAAAAACTAACAACCGATTAAACCGGTTGTTAGTTTTAATAACTCTTAAGCTTGATCAAAGTCTTTAATCCACGCTAATGCTAATGCTTTTTCACCTAAATGTGTCCCAATGACTGGTCCAAAGTAACTGATATCAAATGTCATATCAGGATATTTCTTCTTCATTTTAGTCTGCCACTTAATTGCTGACGTTTCATCATTTGCATGAATAATAAGTCCACGTAAAGGATAATCAACAGATGCACGATGCTCTTCAAATAAATCTTCTACACGCTTAATTGCCTTCTTAGTTGATCTAATCTTTTCAAATGCAACAATTTTATTTGAAACACTATCAAATGTTAAAATTGGCTTAATTTTAAGAACACTTCCAATAAAGGCTGAAGCATTAGACAAACGACCGCCTCGTACAAGATTTTGCAAATCATCAACAATGAAATATTCACCTAACGTTGTCTTCAAATCATCTAATCGGGCAATGATATCATCGATAGAGGCATCTTCTTTAGCCATTTTAGCAGCTTCCAAAGCTAAATATCCCATTAACATAACTGTGATACCAGAATCATACGGTATCACACGAGTTGACTCAATTGTTGGTGCTATATTTTTTAAATTATCAATAAATCCTGAAATTGTATTTGTTAAATGAATACTTAAAATAATATCATAGCCTTCGCTACCTAATTTATCATATAAGTTAATCATTTCCCCAACAGAAGGCTGTGAGGTACTTGGAAAGGATGCAGATGTCTTTAATTTTTCATAGAATCCTTCAGTTGTAATATCAACGCCTTCATTATAAATTTTATTGTCAATAATGACTGGGATAGGAATTATAGTAATATTGTTCTCTTCAATCTGATCTTTAGATAGGTACGAAGTACTATCTGTTACAATTGCTATTTTCATTAATTAAACACCTCATTTTATGACGGTTTAAACGTCAGTCCTCGTTAGACTTTTGTCTAAGCGATTTAATAATATTCTTAATAAATTTTGTTCATCTTCTGGCCACTTTTCAAAAATAGTTGCTTCAAGTTCAGTAAAACCTTTATCAACTGCTTTTGACGACTCAACGCCGATTTCAGTCATTGTATAAATCAATTGGCGTTTATCGTCACCGATACTATGCTTATCAAGCATTTCTTTTTCAACTAAGCGTTTTAATTGTCGACTTAGTGTTGAGATATCTAGATCTGTTTCTACGGCCAATTTTTCCTGTGTGTTAAATTTAGCACTTATTTTCTTTAATAACTGCCACTCAGATATTGTTAATTGATTTTTTTTAGTTAAACGTTGTAAAATCACTTTATACTGTTTATCAATTGATAGTAAGTTTTCAAGACTTGTTTTCATTTTGTTGACCCCTTAAATTCGATATACCTTGCATTATACAATATATAGACTAAAAATGGCAAGAAAACTATTCAATAATGATTCTTTGCGATTTATCGTTTAAAACGTTACACTTGTAGTTATTAAACATATTTTATAGAAAGTGAGTTGATTAAATGTCATTTGATGGCGTTTTTACTCATGCAATGATTAGTGAACTAAGAACCAAACTAATCGGTGGTCGGGTCTCAAAAATATCACAACCCTACCCTAATGAGGTTATTATTACAATTCGTGCAAATAGAAAGAATCAACCCTTACTATTATCTGCACATTCAAGTTATGCTCGTGCACAAATTACAAATATTCCCTATTCAAATCCTAAAACACCAACTAATTTTACTATGATGCTTCGTAAATATTTAGAGAGCGGTCAACTTGTAGCAATTGATCAGATTGCTAATGATCGTATTATTAATTTTTCATTTTTAACTAGAAATGAACTTGGTGATGAACAACCTCTAATTTTAAGTTTAGAAATGATGGGACGTTATAGTAATTGTCTACTAATTAATCCAACTAATGATAAGGTTTTGGATACCATTAAACATATTAGTTCAGACCAAAATCGATATCGTATGCTAATACCTGGTGCAACCTATCGTCAGCCACCAGCTCAAGATAAATTAAATCCATTTACAGATACAACTGATACATTTAAAAAACTTTTATCCGAGTTTCCAAATAAGGAAGTCCTAGCGAAGGAACTTCAAAATAGCTATCAAGGTCTCGCTGGTCAATCTAGTTTAGATCTTGCAACTGCACTTCATACTAATGTTGAAGACCCTAGTGTCAGCTGGTCAACTTTCTTCACACAATTTGATACACCGACACCAACTATTTTATCTGGCAAACGTCTTGATTTTTCGGCCATTCCAAATAAAGAAATTGGTACTGGTCAAGAATTCGATTCATTAAGCGAAATGCTGGATACTTACTATCTCGATAAAGCAAATAAAGACCGCGTTCAACAACAAGGTAGCCATTTAATCCGCGTTGTTAAAAATGAGCTCAAAAAGAACCGTGGTAAACAAAAAAAATTAGAAAAAACTTTAAAAAATACTGAAACAGCGGATCAATTACGGGTCCAAGGTGAATTATTAACTACTTATCTTCACTTAGTTAAACAAGGAATGACAGAAGTTTCATTACCTAATTTCTATGATAATGAAAAAGAAATGACCATTCAATTATCCAATCAAATTTCACCTTCAAAAAATGCACAAAAATATTTTAAAAAATATCAAAAACAAAAGAATGCAGTTATATTTGTTAATGAGCAACTTCTCCTAAATAAAAAAGAAATTGCTTACTTAGAAGAAATTCAATCAGAAATCGAGTTAGCTGAACCTAAAGACTTACCAGATATTAAGGTTGAATTACAACAACAAGGTTTATTAAAAGAACAAAAATTGAATAAAAATAAAAAAGCAATTAAAATTAAAATAAGTAAACCAGATGAATATTATGCAACAGATGGAACCCTTATCTCTGTTGGTAAGAATAATCTTCAAAATGATCAACTAACCATGAAGACAGCCAATAAATCTGACATCTGGCTACATGCTAAAAACATTCCTGGTTCCCATGTAATTATTCACAGTTCTAATCCTAGTGATGAAACAGTCACAGAAGCGGCTAACTTAGCTGCTTATTTCTCAAAATATCGTCAATCAGCATCTGTTCCAGTAGATTATATCCAAGTTAAACGGATTAAAAAGCCCAATGGCTCAAAGCCAGGTTTTGTTGTCTACGAAGGTCAAAACTCAACCTTTATTACACCAGACTTACAAAAAATTATGGCTATGCGTCGTAAATAAAAAGTTTCAACTAAGAAATTATTCTTAGTTGAAACTTTTTTACTATAACCAATTACTTGGATTGATACGCCATTTATCCAATAATAATTTTTCATCAGAATTAATTTTTTCTTGTTCCTTAGCTACTTTAATAAGTGTTGAATAATTAGTTAATGTCTCAAAAGGTGTTTTAATATCAGCAAAATTTGTCGTACTTGCCGCTAGTTCATAACTAAAAATACCGATGACACCTAGAACATCAGCGCCTTCATTTTTTGCTGCATTAACTGCTTGAATAACACTTCCACCAGTTGAAATGAGATCATCAATTAAAATAGTTTTTTGTCCTTTGATTAATCGTCCTTCAATTTGTTGACCAGTACCATGATCTTTAGGCTTTGTTCTAACATAAATTAACGGTAAATTTAATTCATTAGCAATCCATGCTGCATGGGGTATTCCTGCAGTTGCCGTTCCTGCAATTACCTCTGTATCAGGATATTTTTCACGAATAATACCTGCTATGCCTTTAGCGATTCTAGTACGAATTTCAGGATAACTAATCGTTAACCGATTATCACAATAAATTGGACTTTTTAGTCCACTTGCCCAAATAAACGGCTTCTTTGGCGATAAAGTTACGGCACCAATCTCTAATAAATCACTGGCAACTGTCTCTGCTAAATTCATTTAAGCTTCCTCCCACATTTTTTTGATTGCTTGGTAAGCAGCAAACGGATCTACTGCTTGCGTTATTGATCGTCCGACAACGATGGCGCTACTTTGATTTCTTTTTGCAGCAGCTGGTGTCATTACTCTTTTTTGATCACTTACTGCCTGCCCTTCCAATCGTATTCCAGGTGTGACTGCCAAAAAGTTTTTGGAAGTTGCTTCCTTAATTATTTTAGCTTCTTGTGCTGAACAAACAACACCCGCTAATCCAGCTAATTCTGTTAACTTAGCGTAATTAACGACACTTTCAATTAATGGTCGTTCAACCAATTGTTCCGTTTCTAGTTGTTCTTGGCTGGTAGAAGTTAATTGTGTAATTGCGATTATTTTCGGCATTTTTATTGAGGAATTACCTTGGTCTAATCCATCTAATGCATATTTCATCATTTCAACGCCACCAGCCGCATGGACTGTTGTTAATGAAATACCTAGTCGACTTAAACTGGTCATAGTTTGCCGAACAGTATTTGGAATATCATGACATTTTAAATCAAGAAAAATGTCATGCCCCTGATCAATTAATTCTTCAACAAAACGAGTTCCTTCACTGTAAAACAATTCCATACCAACTTTAACAAATAGTTGTTCATCTTGAGGAAATAACTGTAAAAAATCTGTCGTTTGCATTCTATTCTGAAAATCTAAAGCAATGATAGGTCGATTAATCATTATCTACTCCCCTTAATTTTTATAGTGCTGCTACTGAAAATGACTGGCTTTCTAACGCTTGAATAAGTACATCAACAGTTTGTAAAGATGTAAACAATGGAATATGTTGCATTACTGATATTTTACGCGTTTGATAACCATATGATGCTTTATCGTGATCATCTGATAGTGTATCGATAACAAATTGAACGGTTCCAGTTTGTAACAAATTATTAATATCATCTAATTGTCGGTTAACGCTTAATGCCTCTGTACTGGTAAACGTTTTAATCTGATTATCTAAAAAGAAATCAACCATTTTTGGTAATGTTAAAACTTTGTAACCAAGTAAAACAAATCGTTGAACAAGTGGTAATATAGCATTTTTATTTTTGTCGTTAACATTTACTAATACGGAACCATTACCTGATAAACTAATATTAGCGGCTACTAATGCTTTGCAGAGTGCTTTAGAAAATGTTTGATCCGTTCCCATAACTTCCCCGGTTGATTTCATTTCTGGTCCTAGAAATGGATCAACATCATTCAATTTACTAAATGAGAACACAGGCGCTTTTACATGAACAGAACTAGATTCTGGGTATAAACCATCCTGGTAACCTTGTTCTTGCAAATCATAACCTAATATAATTTTAGTCGCTACCTGGGTCATTTTAATACCTGTTACTTTACTTAAAAATGGAACGGTACGACTGGCACGTGGATTAACTTCTAAAATATAAAGTTCATCTTGATGCACAATAAATTGAAGGTTCATTAATCCCACACATTTTAGTTCAAGTGCAATCTTTTTAGTTGCATTAACGATTTCTGCTTTAATCTTGTCTGATAGATGTTGTGATGGATATACAGCCATTGAGTCGCCTGAATGAATTCCAGCATGTTCAATATGCTCCATAATTCCTGGAATTAAGACAGAAACACCATCACAAATTGCATCTACTTCACACTCAATACCTTCAAGATAACTATCAATTAAGATTGGATGTTGTGGTGCGATTTTAACGTTATTTAGCAAATATAATTCGAGTTCAACCTGATTTTGAACAATCTCCATTGCACGTCCACCTAAAACATAGCTAGGTCTAACAAGAACGGGATAACCGATTTCTGTTGCTCGCTTAAGCACATCTTCTTGTGTTATTGCAGTCTTACCAATGGGTTGTTTTAATCCTAGATGCTTAATCGCTCGGTTGAATGACTCTCTATCCTCAGCACGATCCAAATTGTTAACAGACGTTCCTAATATTTTAATGCCATACTGTTGTAATCCCGCAGCAAGATTAATTGCTGTCTGTCCACCAAACTGAACGATTACACCTAAAGGTTTATCAACATCAATCACATTTAAAACATCTTCCAATGTTAATGGTTCAAAATATAATTTATCAGCGATTGAAAAATCAGTTGAAACGGTTTCTGGATTACTATTCATGATAATTGCTTCATATCCTGCGTCACGGATAGCTCTAACACAATGAACTGTTGCGTAATCAAATTCAACACCTTGACCAATTCTAATGGGACCAGAACCAATAACCATAATTGCTTGTTTTTTACTCTTTAAACTCTCATTCTCATGTTCGTACGTACTATAAAAGTATGGTGTGGCTGATTCAAATTCCGCAGCACAGGTATCAACCATTTTATAAACTGGAATAATATTATTTTCTATTCTAAACTTTCTAATATCCTCCGAAGTTTCGTGCCAAATATCAGCAATAACTTTATCACTAAAACCATGTTTTTTAGCTTCAATAAGGACGTCAATATCTTTAATATTGATACTTAGCGACATTTCAATTTCGACTATGTGTTTTAATTTATCCAAAAAGACTAAATTTATTTTTGTTAGTTTTTCAATTTCTTCAATTGTGTACCCGCGACGTATTGCTTCTGTTAAATAAAACAATCTCTGGTCAGTTGCATTAACCAACTGGTTTTCAAGTTGGGAGTCAGTTGCATTTTGAGCATTATCTAAGCACAAGTAATCTTCATCAATTTCTAAAGATCGAACTGCTTTTAACAAGCTTTCTTCCATATTACGACCAATTGCCATAACCTCACCAGTTGCCTTCATTTGCGTTCCAAGTGAACGATTTGCTCGATTGAACTTATCAAATGGCCAACGTGGTATTTTAGCAACAACGTAGTCCAATGCTGGTTCGAATTCAGCAAAAGTTGTTTTAGTCACTGGATTTAAAATCTCATCTAAATTCAATCCAACTGCTATTTTGGCAGCTATCTTCGCAATTGGGTATCCCGTTGCTTTTGAAGCTAATGCTGATGAACGACTTACACGCGGATTAACTTCTATAATATTATATTTAAAACTATGAGGATCTAGAGCAAGTTGTACATTACAACCACCTTCTATTTTTAAGGCCCTAATTAATTTCAAGGATACGTCTCGTAACATCTGATACTCTCTATCAGATAAGGTTTGAGTTGGTGCAAAGACAATAGAGTCTCCTGTATGAATACCAACAGGATCAAAATTTTCCATGCTACAAACAACAATTGCATTATCAGCGTGGTCTCGCATAACCTCAAATTCAATTTCCTTGTATCCTGCAATACTCTTTTCTATCAAGCATTGTGTTGTTGGTGATAGCTCTAATCCATTAACAACCGTTTTACTAAGTTCTTCAGCTGTTTTACATAGACCACCACCAGTCCCACCCATTGTAAATGCAGGTCTAACAATAACTGGGTATCCTGCAATATCTGCAAATTCTAGCGCACTCTCTAAGGTTTCAACAGTTAGTGATTCCGGAACGGGTTCATTTAACTCTTGCATTAATTGTTTAAATTGTTCACGATCTTCAGCTTGATCAATTGATTTTAATTTAGTACCTAATAATTCAATGTTTAATTCATCTAATATACCTGATTGAGACAATTCCATAGCTAAATTAAGGCCAATTTGACCACCTAAAGTTGGTACAATGGCATCTGGATACTCTTTACGTAAAATACCTGAAACTGATTCTACCGTTAAAGGTTCAATGTACACTTCGTCTGCAACTTCTTTATCCGTCATAATTGTAGCTGGATTGGAATTCACTAAAACAACTTCGTAACCCTCTTCTTTTAAAGATAAACAAGCTTGTGTACCAGAATAATCAAACTCTGCGGCCTGACCAATAATAATAGGACCAGATCCAAGAACCATTATTTTATGGATATCATTTCTCTTAGGCATATTTATTTTCTCCCAACTCGGTTTATCATTTCAATAAATTCATCAAATAAATAATCTGCATCATGTGGACCAGGCGCAGCATCCGGATGAAATTGGACACTAAATGCTGGATCAGTTTTATGTTTAATTCCTTCAACAGACTCGTCATTAATTTCACGATGTGTCACTATCAGTTTATCTGAATCGATAGAATCGCTATCCACCGCAAATCCATGATTTTGTGAGGTGAAATCAATTCGTCCAGTTGCAATTTCTCTAACCGGATGATTAAATCCACGATGTCCGAATTTCATTTTATATGTATCTGCACCGTTTGCTAGTGCTAGTAACTGATGTCCTAAACAAATACCAAAAATCGGAAATTTAGGTTGTATCATTTTGATCATCTCAACAACCTCCGGTAAAGTTTTGGGATCCCCTGGCCCATTCGATAATAGGACACCATCAGGTTGTAAATCAGATATTTGTTTTGCAGTTGCATTATACGGTAAAACAATTACGTTGCAATCACGCTTAGATAACTCTCGCAAAATACTGTGCTTTAACCCAAAATCGACTAATACAATGTTTAATTTTGTTCCAGGATTAGGATAGGGTTTAATCGTTGAAACTTGTTGGACGATATTTTGGTTGAGTACAGTTGCACTCATTGCATCAAAGGCATGATTTAAATCAGCATCGGAATCAATAATGCTTCCTTTCATCGTTCCTACATTTCGTAATTTCTTTGTTAATTCGCGTGTATCAATGCCATATATTCCAGGAATATCCTTCTGTTTTAAAAATTCATCTAAGGTTAATTGTTGACGCCAATTGCTAGAAACCCTAGCAACATTATTAACGATAACGCCCTTGCATGAAGGTTCTATTGATTCATAATCATCCAAATTAACACCATAATTACCAATAATAGGATTAGTAAACGTGATAATTTGATTACTGAATGATTGATCTGTAATCGTTTCTTGGTACCCTGTCATTCCAGTCGTAAAAACGACTTCGCCAGTAGTTGAGGCCATTGCTCCAAAACTAAATCCTTTAAAAATACTTCCGTCTTCTAAAATTAAGAATCGTTTCATGATTTACTCAACCTTTCGACTATCATATTTGATTTCACCGCTAACTAGCGTTAACATTGTTTTCCCATAAATTTTTTGCCCTGTAAAAGGACTATTTTTACCTTTTGAGACATAATCTGCTTCATTAATTGTTTGCTCATTTTTGATATCAAAAATTGCAATATCTGCTACTGAACCAGGCTCAAACGTACCACCATTTAGATTAAACTGTTTGGCTGGCGCTTCACTCATTAGAACAATAAGTTGGGCTAATGTTAAAATCCCTGTTTTAACCATTCTTGTATATAACAACGGAAAGGCCGTTTCACTTCCAGTTATACCAAAAGCGGCATTAAGCATGCTACCGCGTTTTTCATCTTCACTATGTGGTGCATGATCTGTCGCAATCATATCGATTGTGCCATCTAATAATCCCTCGATCAAAGCTAGGCGATCTTCTTCAGTTCGTAATGGGGGGTTCATTTTAAAATTACCATTATCCATATGAATGTCTGAATCCGTTAATAATAAATGATGTGGTGAAACTTCACAGGAAACATTAATTCCATGACTCTTAGCAAGTCGAATTAATTCCACACTTTCTTTTGTAGAAACGTGACACATATGATAGTGAACACCCGTTTTTTGTGCAAGCATTAAATCTCGGGCTAATTGTGATGATTCTACAACCCCCATAATACCAGGTAGCCCTAGATTTTTTGCACGAACACCTTCGTTCATGACGCCACCAAATAATAATGAGTTATCTTCAACATGAGAGACAAGTGGTAAATTAACCTTTACTGCTTCTTTCATTGCAAGATACATTGTTCCAGCTGTCTGAATACCTGAGCCATCATTTGTAAAGGCGAATGCCCCGGCTTTTTTTAATTCTCCAAAATTTACTAATTCTTCAGAAGTTCTACCTTTGGTAATTGCAGCATATTGGGAAATATGTACTTGTCCGTCTTTTTGATTACGTCGCTTTATTTCAGCAAAATGTTCTAACGTATCAGGAACAGGATCTAAATTAGGCATGGCTCCTACTGTGGTAAAACCACCTCGGGCAGCGGCCTGACTTCCTGTCTTAATCGTCTCTTTGTATTCAAATCCAGGTTCCCTGTAATGGACATGAACGTCAATTAACCCGGGTACAACAATTAAATGTTCTGCATCAATAACTAAATCAACATTTAACAGTTCATCAGCTAAATTAGTGCCAATTGCTTTAATTTTGTCGTCTTCAATCAAGATATCTTGTTGGCTAAAACTATGATTCAAAAAAACGGTTCCGTTTTTAATTAATTTCTTCATGCTCTATTAGCCTCCATTAAATGACGTCCGTTAATGACAGCTTCTAAAATGGCCATTCTAACAAATACCCCATTCGTCATTTGTTTTACAAATCGTGATTGTTCACATTCAACTAATTCACTGGCTAATTCTACATCTCTATTAATCGGACCCGGATGCATAATAATTGTTTGTTTTTTTAATTTTTTACCGCGTTCAATACTTAATCCAAATTTTTCATGATAATTCTTTTTCGAAAATTTACTATCATCCGTATGACGCTCATGTTGGACACGTAGCATCATCATAACATCAACTTCACCAACTAATTCGTCCATTTCTAAATACTGACCGTATGCTTCAAATTCTTCAGAAAACCATTCCTTTGGACCTGAAAAGTATAATGAAGCACCTAATTTTTTTAATAATTGCATATTACTTTTAGCAACTCTCGAATTAGTTAAATCTCCTACAATTGCAACTTTTAAGTCTTTAAATGTCCCAAACTCTTCTTTAATCGTCATCATATCGAGTAAACATTGTGAAGGATGTTGTCCACTCCCATCTCCACCATTGATAATACCAACTCCCAAATCATTATCACCAATTAATTGTTGATAATATTCATTCTCAGGATGGCGGATAACTGCGATTTGAGTCCCAATAGCACCCATTGTTAAAACAGTATCGTATAAAGTTTCACCTTTACTGAGTGCACTAATACTTGGATTAAATGAGACAATGTTTAATTTCATACGTTGCTCAGCTACTTCAAAGCTACTATGTGTTCTGGTACTATTTTCAAAAAATAAATTTGTTGTAAAGATAGGATGTTTTAAGTTAAATAATGACGGATTTCGTTTAAACTTTTCAGCTCTTTCAATTAATGCTTCAACTTCTTCTGTAGATAGATCCTCGATTGATACTAAATGTTGTAACTGAACTAAATTTGTCTTTTTATCTAACAAAATATCATCTCCTATTATTTTTCGCTTTTAGCTTCTTTAGGTAAAATAAGGTTTAGTGCAATACCTACTACTGTTGCAAGTGCAATACTTGTTAATTGTAAATCGCCTACTTTTAAGTACATGCCACCAATTCCTAACACTAGGATACTGGCAGTAATCATCAGATTATGCTTTTTATCATAATCAATTTGATTATCGATTAAGATTCTTAACCCACTTGAAGCAATAACACCAAAGAGTAGAAAACTAATACCACCAATAACTGGTCCTGGAATACTTTGAATCAAAGCACTAATTTTTCCAACGAAACTAAAGACAATGGCGAAGAATGCGGCGCCACCAATCACCCAAATACTATGAACCTTAGTCATGGCTAAAACACCAATATTTTCACCGTACGAAGTTGTTGGAGGACCTCCAACAAATCCAGCAATAATTGATGATACACCATCACCGAAAAGGGTTCTATTTAGTCCAGGATCCTTGAAAAAGTTTCTTTTCGTTAATTTATTTAAAACCATTATATGACCCATATGCTCAGTCATTGTGACAAATGCGATTGGTGCCATACCAATAATGGCGCTCCAATAAATTTTAGGTTGGTAATTTATAAATGCAACATCGAATGCAGGTAATGTAAGCCAATTTGCCTTTTCTACCGTAGAAAAATCAACGATTCCACATAAGACGGCCATAATGTAGCCACAGACAATTCCTAATAAAATGGGAATTAAACTAATGAATCCTTTAAGATACATATTGAAAAATATTGTAATGGCCAGGGTGAAGATTGCGACCCAAACATATTTAATATCATAAGTACCCGATTTTAACATCGCGTTACTTGCTGCTGTTGTTGCCATAGATAATCCGATGACCATGACAACTGGCCCCACGACAACTGGTGGTAAAATACGATCAAGCCAACCTGAACCAACTTTTCCGATAATAATTGAAACAATCAGATAAACTAATCCAGCTGCAATCGTTCCTTGAGCAACCGCCGGATAACCGGATGTTTTCATTAACATTTGCATAACCGCAATAAAAGCAAAACTTGAACCAAGGTAAGCTGGAATTTTACCATTTGTAATTCCGATATAAACCAAAGTACCTACACCTGAACTAAATAAAGCAATACTTGGGTTCAAACCGACTAGAATAGGTACTAAAACTGTTGCTCCAAACATCGTGAACAAATGTTGAATTGATAATCCCATCCATTGCCCAAATGATGGTCTATCATGGATATCAAGTACAGCATCATCATTTCTAAACTTTTCTTTCATTTTCTCATTTCCTTTCTATATAAAAAACGCACCTCTATAGAGAGATGCGTTCGAAGTTGAAATCTAGTTTGGGCCTACGTTATTCCCTAATAGATTTCTAAATCGTTTGCTCTCTCTGGAACATCTTAACGATTTATTATTTAATTCTTTCAATTTCAATTGAGTCTTTGCCATCAATTTCTTCTACTGAAACTGATACTTGTTCATCTGACGAGGTAGGAATATTTTTCCCAACATAATCAGCTCTTATTGGTAATTCTCTATGGCCTCGATCAACAAGAACGGCTAAATTAATAGTTTGAGGTCTTCCTTGATCCATTAAAGCATCAAGTGCAGCTCTAATTGTACGTCCAGTATATAAAACATCATCAATTAATATAACTTGCTTACCTGTAATATCAAAATCAATTTGTTCACCTTGCGTATTAACAGTTGGTTCATTACCTAAACTTGCATCATGTCGGTCATCACGATAAAGTGCAATATCTAGTGAACCCACTGAAACATCAGCACCTTCAAGTTGTTTTAAGCGATCCGCAATTCGTCTTGCTAAATAGATGCCTCTTGTTTTGATTCCAATCAGTACCAGATTATCAATACCTTTATTCTTTTCAATAATTTCGTATGTCATTCTGGTTAAAGCACGTTTCATACCTAACGAATCTACTACTTCTTTTGCCATCTAGTATTCCTCCTTTTTTCCAATAAAAAAGCCCCCTAATCTAAAAATACTTAGACTAAGAGGCAGACTTCTAGAAAAGAAATCTATTCGCACATTACCTTTTAGTCTCACAGGACTATTTTAAAGGAACTTTATTGATTTTCATGTTACCTGATAGCGTTTGTTTTGTCAAGATAATCCAGCGTACTTTTAAAAATAGGTGGGATTGGTACTTCAAAAATAAGCTCTTTACCCGTTGTTGGATGCTTAAATCCAAGCTTAGCTGCATGTAAAAATTGACCATGCCCTTTAATTGTTTTACGTGACCCATATAAGGGATCACCTACAACTGGGTGCCCAATATATTGCATGTGAACACGAATTTGATGTGTACGACCTGTTTCTAACTGACACTTAATAAGTGAGTAGTTTTCATAATTTTTTTCCACTTTAAAATGTGTCACTGCTGGACGTCCATCTTTAACAACCGCTTGCTTCATACGATCTTTTGGTGAACGACCGAGTGGTGCTTTAATAATTCCTGATTCTTCTTTAATCGGTTGGTGTACTAAAGCAATATATTCACGAATATTCGTTTTTGCTTTCAATTGAGCAGCTAATGATTGATGTGCTTTATCATTTTTAGCAACCATTAAAAGTCCAGAAGTATCCTTATCAATTCGATGAACAATTCCTGGTCTAAAGGCACCATTAATTGTTGATAAAGGACTATGGAATAATAATGCATTAACTAATGTACCATCTGCATGCCCCGGTGATGGATGAACAACCATACCTTGCGGTTTATTCACAACAATAACATCATCATCTTCATAAACAATGTCTAATGGGATATCTTGTGGTATTAAATCTAACTCAACTGGTTCAGGTTCTACTAAATTAATTTTATCTCCTGGTTGGACGGCATATTTAGTCTTTTCTGTTTTACCATTAACTAAAATATCGCCACTTTCAATCCAGCGTTGTACTTTTGATCTAGATATTTCAGGCATTAACTTCGCAATAACCTTATCGAGACGTCCTGTCTCATCTTGAATTACTAATTCTGTCATTTATCGTCTTCCTTTAAAACAATTATTAATAAAATGATAACGCCAACTGTTAACGCAGTATCCGCCACGTTAAAAATTGGAAAGTTAACAAAATCTGTTTGAAACATATCAACAACATAACCAAATCTCAATCGATCAATAAAGTTGCCTAATGTTCCAGCAATCATCAATGTAATGCTGAACTTATAGCCCATGTTTGTTCTATATTTATAAAAGTAATAAATCATTAATCCTAATGCTAAAACAGAAACAATAAAAAAGAACCATTGTTTTCCAGCCAGTAAACTCCAAGCTGCACCATCGTTTCTAATATTAGCAATCGATAAAAAATTAGGTATAACTGTTTGACTCGTGTTCAACGCAATATTAGCTGAAACCACGTATTTCACTACTTGATCTACAACTAAAATAATTATTGCTAATAATGCATATAAAATCATATTAAATCCTCTTAATTCTTAATTAATATAACCCTGAAATTAGGCCATTATCGTCAATATCCATATGATTTGCAGCTGGATCTTTAGGTAATCCAGGCATCGTTAGGACATTTCCAGTTAGTGCAACTAAGAAACGCGATCCTAATTTAGGATTAAATTCACGTATATGAATTGTAAATTCCGTAGGTGCTCCTAACAGTTTAGCATTATCTGACAATGAATACTGTGTTTTTGCCATACAAATAGGTAATTTATCCCATCCCAATTCTTTAAACTGACGTAATTGCTGTTTTGCTTTAGGTGCATATTCAACTTTAGCGCCACCATAAATCGTTTTAACAATTTTTTCAATTTTAGTTTCAGCAGAATCATCAGCCTCGTACAATGCTTTAAATTCATGAATCTCATTCGTTGTTTCAATCACCTTTTTTGCTAAATCAAGAGCACCGGCACCACCTTGTCCCCAAACATCTGCAGGTATAGCGGAAACACCAATTTCAGAGGTAAGTTCAATCAAAGTTTGGACTTCAAGATCTGTATCAGCAGTAAACTTGTTAATAGCAACAACAACTGGAATGCCATAACGCTGCATACTTTCAACATGCTTCTTTAAATTAACAAATCCTGCTTTTAAAGCAGCAACATTTTCAGTATTCAATTCAGTTTTAGCAACTCCGCCATGCATTTTCAAAGCGCGGATTGTAGCAACAAGAACAATTGTATCAGGTGTCTTACCTAAGATTGGTGTTTTGATATCAAGAAATTTTTCAGCACCTAAGTCAGCCCCAAATCCCGCTTCCGTAATTGCATAGTCGCCCAATTGTAAGGCAGTTTGTGTTGCAAGAACACTATTACAGCCATGTGCGATATTAGCAAAAGGTCCGCCGTGAATAATGGCAGGTGTATGCTCTAAAGTCTGAACTAAATTAGGTTTAATTGCATCTTTTAATAACAAACTAATTGCACCAGTTACACCTAAATCAGCAACTGTAATTGGTTTTTTATCTATATTGTATGCTACAACAATATCACTGATTCTTGATTTTAGATCTTTAATATCTTTTGACAAACACAAAATAGCCATTAATTCACTGGCAACTGTAATATCAAATCCATCTTCTCTAGGTATCCCTTGCATTGGGCCACCAAGGCCTACTACAACATGGCGTAATGCACGATCGTTAATATCAAGTACTCGTTTCCAAATGATACGTCTTTGATCAATTTTTAAATCGTTACCTTGCTGAATATGATTATCAATCAAAGCAGCAAGTGTATTATTTGCAGTTGTTAAAGCATGCATATCACCTGTAAAGTGTAAATTAATATCTTCCATTGGGACAACTTGAGAATAACCACCACCAGTTGCGCCACCCTTCATCCCCATAACAGGACCTAAAGAAGGTTCTCTGAGAGCAATCATAACTTTCTCATTCAAACGATGCATAGCATCCCCTAAACCAACTGTTACGGTTGATTTACCTTCTCCAGCTGGAGTGGGACTAATTGCTGTAACGAGAATTAACTTAGAATTTTTATTTTTAGGTAAATCTAAAGGTAAGTTTATTTTTGCCTTAAAATTACCATATGGTTCAATATCAGTTTTTTTCAAACCAATCTCGTTAGCTACTTCTTCGATTGGTTTCATCACGTTTTTTTGTGCAATTTCTATATCGTTCAAATTGATCATCCCTTCATATTAAGTTCTTTTAAGTATAACTGAGAAAACTGCGATTGTCATTAGTTGCACTACTGGTTAAAGTTACCTATACTGTAGAAGTACTTAAACTTTACGACCAATTTTGGGAGGCGTTTGATATGGAATCTGGCATTGTTGAATGGTTTAGCGCACAAAAAGGTTATGGATTCATTGCTTATGGTGATGAAAAAGAGATATTTGTCCATTATACCGCTATACAATCTGACGCATTTAAAGTACTTGGAACTGGTCAAAATGTAACATTTGAAATTAAAGAAGGTAGCCGTGGTTTACAGGCCGCAAATGTTTCAATTGTCACTAATTAATCTGTCATAAACTCATAAAACGTTCATGCTTACTTGTACTATAAGTAAACATGAACGTTTTTTTATTTTAGATTCGCCCTATAACCAATATCCATTCTGTAAAATGTTTTGTGTGCTTCAAAATCAGCAATTAACTGATAAAGTTTCTGTTGTGCATCTGCCATGTCTACGCCTGATTCATGCATAATATAAATGCGTCCACCTGCACTAACTAATTTCTTATCAACTAATTTTACACCTGCAAAATCAATTCTGTTGGAAAGTGACTTAAAGTCACTTAAATTGGGTAATGTAATATTTTTTTCAGGATTTTCTGGATACCCATCAGCGGCAATAACGACACCTAGAGTGATTCCCTCTGTTTCCCATTGTAAAGATGGACTTTCATGCTGCAATAATTTTGAAATAACTAATGCAAAATCCGTTTTTAATCTTGGTAATACGACTTCAGTTTCGGGGTCGCCAAACCGAACATTGTATTCAATTACTTTTGGACCGTCTTTAGTTAAAATTACTCCCACATATAAAATACCTGTGAATGGAATACCACGTTTCATCATTTCATCCGCTGTTGGCTGAACAATTTTTTCAATTGATTCCGTAACAACATCTTCTGAAATTTGTGGAACTGGACAATATGCGCCCATTCCGCCGGTATTAGGACCATTATCTCCCTCAAATGCCCGTTTATGGTCTTGAGAAATTGGCATCGGATAAACTTTATCTCGATCAATAAATGCCATCAATGAAAATTCTTCACCCTCAAGGTACTCTTCAATTAATACTTCTGTTGTATTAAATTGTTGTTGGACTAAAAATGAACGCAAAGCATCAGTTGCTTCTGATAGATCTTGAGCAATAATAACGCCCTTACCACCAGCTAATCCATTTGCTTTAATAACTATTGGGAATGATTGGTGCGTCATATAATCTAATGCAGTCTGGTAATCGGTAAATGTCTGATAGTTAGCTGTCGGGATATTGGCTGACGCCATAACTTGTTTCGCAAATTCCTTTGACCCCTCTAACTGGGCAGCGGCTTTTGAAGGCCCATATATAACTAGGTTTTCTTCACGAAAAAAATCAGTTATGCCATCTATCAGTGGAATTTCTGGTCCAACAAAAGTCCAATCAATGTCATTTTCACGGACAAAGGTTGTCATGCCAATCCAATTAGTGATATCAATACCCACAGATTTAATCCCGTTGTTATTCATCCCAGGGTTTCCGGGTAAACAGTAAACATCTGAGACAGTATCACTTTCAATAAATTTACGTGCGATGGCATGTTCACGTCCGCCAGAACCAATAACTAAAATTTTCATTATTTAAAATAATCCTTTCATAGGTTAAAAAGATAGACTCATTTTAACAATTTAATGTTTGAAATGACGACGGCCACTAAATACCATAGCAATATTTTTGCGATTAGCCATATCAATTGACTCTTGGTCTTTAATTGACCCTCCCGGTTGAATAATTGCCGTAATACCATGATCAGCAGCATATTCAACACTATCATCCATTGGGAAGTAAGCATCTGAAGCTAAGACAAATGGTTCTACCATCCCATGTTCTAGTGCTTGCTCTAACGCAATTTTAACCGATCCGACACGGTTCATTTGACCCGCACCAATTCCAAGTGTTTGATCCTTAGTTGCAATTACAATCGCATTACTCTTAACATGCTTCACAATTCTTTGAGCGAATAATATTGCTTCTTTTTCATCACTTGTTGGTAATTTTTCAGTTACCGTTTTTAATTCTTCCATTTGGTCAATGACTTGATCACGTTCTTGAACAAGTAAGCCACCCATCACTGAGACATATTCATATTTATCAGCTTGGTCCTTTTGACTGAAATCAATTGTCATAACACGAAGATTTTTCTTCTTAGCTAAAATATCATATGCAGCATCTGTGAAGTTTGGTGCGATAATAATTTCAAGGAATAAATGATGTAATTCAGTTGCTGTTTCTAAATCAACTTCACGATTTAAGGCAATAATGCCTCCGAAAATTGACGTTTTATCAGCATCAAATGCTTTTTTCCATGCAGCATTAATCGTTTCTCCAGTACCAACCCCACAAGGATTCATATGTTTCATCGCAACGACAGCAGGTTGCTTAAATTCTGAGACAACTTTTAAAGCAGCGTCGGCATCTTTAATATTGTTATACGATAACTCTTTACCATGTAATTGTTTAGCGGCAGCAATCGAAAAAGCATTTGGTAAAGCTGATTGATAGAAAGCCGCTTTTTGATGTGCATTTTCACCATAACGCATTCCTTGTTTGAAATCATATGTTAATGACAATTTTTCAGGAAATTCAATTTCTAATTCTTTTGTTAAATAAGATGATATTAAAGTATCATATGCAGCCGTGTGTCTAAACGCTTTAGCTGCTAATTGTCGACGAAACTGATTATCCATTTTATCATCATCGAGTTTATCTAAAACAGACGGATAATCAGCTTTATCGACAACAACATAAACAGATTCAAAATTTTTGGCAGCAGAACGCAACATTGAAGGCCCACCAATATCGATTTGCTCAATAGCTTCTGACTCAGTAATACCAGGTTTTTCAATCGTTTCTTTAAAGGGATATAAGTTTACACAAACTAAATCGATTAAGGCAATATGTTCTTCTTCTAATTTAGCCATATGAGCTGGATTGTCACGCCTTGCTAATAACCCACCATGAATCATTGGGTGTAATGTTTTAACTCGTCCATCAAGCATTTCTGGAAAGTGAGTCACATCTTCAATTCTAATTACAGCGATATCGGCATCCTTTAAAATATTAAACGTACCACCAGTTGAAATAATTTCAAATCCACGTTTGATTAATCCCTGAGCGAAGTCTGCAACACCAGTTTTATCAGATACACTTATCAAAGCTCTTTTCATCTTATTAATCTCCCTTTTTATTGTTTAATAAATTTAGAATCACCTTTGGATATAGTTGGTGTTCAACATCATGAATCTTACTTTCCAATTGTTCAAGTGTTTCATTTGGTAAAATAGGAATACTTTGTTGCGCTATAATTGGCCCCGTATCAACACCTTCGTCAATGTAGTGTATCGTCACACCAGTTACACTAACACCTGCCTTATACGCATCCTCAATTCCATGAATACCTGGAAAAAGGGGTAACATTGCGGGATGAATATTAATAATTTCCATCGGATACTTACTCAATAATGTACTTGTAATCACACGCATATAACCCGCCAATAAAATGGTGTCGATTTGATACTTAGCTAATTCATTAACAATCACTTGTTCATAATGACTACGATTTTCAAAGTCTTTAGGTTGAATAATAAAGGTTGGAATTCCTCTACGTGCTGCCTTTTTAATGACAGCCGCTTTTGGTCGATCACAAACTAAAACTTCAATTTCTAATCCTGCATCTTTTAATGCCTGATTATCTGCAATAAATTCAAAATTAGAACCGGTCCCTGATGCAAAAATTGCTACTTTGACCATTTTATTTACCTACCAATTCGACCGTTTGATCAGTATTTTTAATTTCTATACTGCCTATTTCATAAGCGTGTACAGTTTCTTTATTTAATTGTGTCAGCACCTGTTCAACGTTAGCTTTATCAACAGCCAAAACCATTCCAATACCCATATTAAAAATTTCATACATCTCTGAATGGGGTATCTCACCGTATCTAGAGATGGCATCAAAAATTGGTAGTACTGGCCATAATCCTAGATTAATTGTTGCTTTTAGCCCTTCTGGTAACATTCTTGGTATATTTTCAATAAAGCCACCACCTGTAATATGTGCTGCGCCTTTAATCAAATTATCTTGAAATAAAGGAATCAGATCATCTACATAAATTTTTGTTGGTGTCATTAATATTTCAGCAAGTGATTCATTAGGTATTTCTGGTAAAGCTTCATCTAAATTAAAAGCCATGTCTTCAAGAAATATCTTTCTAACAAGTGAGAATCCATTTGAATGAATACCGGTTGACGAAATTCCAATTAAAATGTCATTTTCTTGAATTGAATGACCATCTATTAATTGACTTTTTTCAACAACACCAACCGCAAATCCGGCCATATCATAATGTGTTTTTTGATACATCCCTGGCATTTCAGCTGTTTCACCACCAATAAGATTCATATGTGCTGTTTGACATCCTTTAATTACCCCAGAAATAATACTTTCAATTTTTTGAGGTTCAGTTTTGCCAGTCGCTAAGTAGTCCAAAAAGTATAGAGGCGTTGCACCCTGAGCAACAATGTCATTAACACACATAGCCACACAATCAATCCCAATTGTGTCATGTCGATTTGTTTCAAAGGCAACCATCAATTTGGTGCCAACGCCATCAGTACCTGAAACCATAAGTGGCTCTATAATACCTAATCGACTGAGATCAAAGAGTCCTCCAAATCCACCAACTGAACTTGTTTCATTTACCAGTGACATTTGTTTATTAATTCGATTAACGACGTCATACCCTGCATTCACATCAACACCCGATTTTTGATAAGCATTTACCATTTTGAAGTCCTCACTTTTCTGTCGTTAAGTTTGCTAAATACTCATCCTCGTAATCATATAATGGCGTTGGATAATCACCATTAAAGTAAGCCATACATAGTCCTGAATATGGGGCATCTAAATTCAAACCAATTGAAGCAATTAATCCAGCTTCACTTAGAAATGCTAATGAGTCTGCCCCAATAATAGCCTTCATTTCTTCAATTGATTTATTTGCGGCAATTAATTCAGATTGCTTTTGAATATCAATCCCATAAAAACAAGGGTATTTAAGAGGTGGTGACGCAATTCGCAAATGAACTTCAGCAGCTCCAGCTTCTTTTAACAATCTAACAATGTGTTTACTCGTTGTCCCCCGAACAATTGAATCATCGACTAAAATAATCTTTTTACCCTTAACCACGCTTTTAACAGCTGATAATTTCATTCGCACCCCTTGTTCTCTAAGTCTTTGGGTGGGTTGAATAAAGGTCCGGCCAATATATTGATTTTTAACTAATCCCATTTCATAAGGAATGCCACTTTCTTCTGCATAACCACTAGCTGCAGACAATGAGGAATTTGGTACACCAATAACCATATCTGCATCAATACCCGTTTCTCGTGCTAGTTTGCGACCCATTCTTTTACGAGCAGAATGGACATTAATCCCACAAATATCCGAATCCGGTCTTGCAAAATAAATATATTCCATTGAACAAATTGACATTTTAGTTTCAGTTGTATAAACGTCAATTGATAGCCCTTCGTCAGTAATAGTGACGATTTCACCAGGGTTCACATCGCGAACGAATTCTGCCCCAACAGAATCTAAAGCACAGGTTTCACTTGCAACGACGTAAGCACCATTTACCATTTGACCAATAGATAGTGGTCTAAATCCATTTGGATCAAGTGCCGCAATCATGTAGTTTGACGTCATTAATAAGTAAGCAAACCCACCATGTACTTGATTTAATGCGTCTTTAACCTGTTCATGCAAAGTGTCTTGTGATGAACGACGAATTAAGTGCATCAAAACCTCTGAATCCGAACTTGATTTGAAAATAGCCCCATCTTGCTCTAACTCATTTCTAAGCGTTACCGCATTAGTTAAATTACCATTATGGGCTAAGGCAAACTGTGTATCGTAAAAATCAAATAAAAATGGCTGAATGTTATCAATTCCGTTACTACCGGCCGTTGCATAACGTACATGTCCAATAGCTGCATTACCGGTTAATTTTTTTATTTTTTCAGGATTTCTAAAAACATCTGATAGTAATCCTAATCCTCTATAACCAATTAGTTTACCTTCATCATTTGATACAATTCCTGCACCTTCTTGGCCGCGATGTTGTAAACTATGCAGACCAAAATAGGTAATCTGATTTGCATCTTCATTTCCCCAAACACCAAAAACACCACATTCTTCATTTAAACTTCTTATTTCATTAGGCACGGAATTGCATCCTCCCAAACTTGTTTGGCTTCAGAAGTTGTAAGAGTTATCTTACTCCCTTTTGTCGTCACGTTAATTAATTGGTCTGCTGTAACACAGCCAATTTTTTCAGCAGTTTGATTCATTAAATTTTCAAAATCTGTCTTATTTTCTGATTTAATCGATAAAATGAATCGCGATTGTGATTCTGAGAAAAGTTGTGCATCTGTCATATTTACATTAATATCAATACCTAAATCGTTTTTAAATACGGATTCACTTAAAGCAACGGCTAGACCACCTTCAGATAAATCATGTGCACTTTCGACTAAACCAGATTCGATAGCTTCTAAAACAAACGCTTGGTTACTTTGTTCAGTCTTTAAATCAAAATGTTTAATATCTCCGGAAATCTCGTTAGTAGTCATTTTCTGAATTTCTGAACCATTAAAATCATTATAAGTTGTACCCACTAAATAAATTAAATCATTAGCATGTTTAAAATCTTGCGTTGTTATATTTTTAACATCTTTAATTAAACCAACCATTCCAATCATTGGCGTTGGATAAATGGCTTGTTCATTAAATTCATTATATAAAGAGACATTACCAGAAATAACAGGTGTATTAAATAAGTCACATGCTTCAGAAATACCGATAGCACTTTGATCAAATTCCCAAAAAATTTCTGGATTTTCAGGACGTCCATAATTTAAGCAATCTGTAATAGCGAGTGGTTGTCCACCAGATGCAACTATGTTACGCGCTGCTTCAGAAACAGCAATTTGACCACCAACCTTAGGATTCAAGTAAATATAACGCGCATTACAATCTGTTGTCATTGCGAGTGCCTTATTAGTTTCTCTAATTCGAATAACACCTGCATCACTACCAGGTCTAACCACTGTATTGACTTTAACTTGAGAATCGTACGTTTCGTACAATGATTTTTTGGATGCGATTGTTGGTTGTTGTAACAAATCTAACCAAGTTTGCTTCGTATTTTCTATTTCAGGTATAAAATCAGACTGCGCTTTAAATTTGCTGATTCTTGCAGGTTCTTTTTGTTCCTTATGATAGACTGGTGCATCACTTGCTAAAGAATCAACGGGAATATTAGCAACAATTTTTCCCTCATGTATTAAAACATAATCCGTATTTTCTGTTACATACCCGATATTAACGGCTTCTAAATCATATTTTTTAAATAAATTGATAACTTTAGTTTCAAATTCAGGTTTAATACAAAGAACCATCCGTTCTTGAGATTCAGATAACATCATTTCGTAAGCAGACATATTAGTTTCACGTTGTGGAACGTTATCTAAATCAAGTACCATCCCTGATTTAGCTTTCGAGGCCATTTCAGCAGTTGACGAAACTAATCCAGCAGCTCCCATATCTTGAATACCAACTAACCAGTCTGGATGATCTAGAATAAGTTCGAGACAAGCATCCATTAATAATTTTTCCATGAATGGATCACCAACTTGAACAGCTGAACGCTGTGTTTCTTTATCATCAGCAAATTCATCAGAAGCAAACGTTGCCCCATGAATACCATCACGACCCGTTTTAGCACCAACATAAATAACTAGATTTCCATCACCTTTTGCCTGGCCTTTTTGAATATTTTTATGATCAATCAGTCCAACACACATTGCATTTACTAGTGGGTTACCCTCATAACAAGGATCAAATCCTATTTCTCCACCAACAGTTGGAATACCAATACAGTTACCGTATCCTCCGATACCAGCTACAATTTCTGAAACAAGATACTTAGTGTGCTCATTATCTAGTTCACCGAAACGTAAACTGTCAAGAAGTGCAATAGGTGTTGCCCCCATTGAAAAAATATCTCTGATAATACCGCCGACACCTGTTGCGGCACCTTCATAGGGTTCAACAGCTGAGGGATGATTATGGCTTTCAGCTTTAAATACAACTGCTTTACCATCACCAATATCAATAACACCAGCACCTTCTCCAGGTCCTTGTAAAACTTGCGGCCCAGAATTTGGAAAATGTTTTAAAACGGGGCGGGAATTTTTGTAAGAACAATGCTCACTCCACATTACTGAAAATAAACCAGTTTCAGTATAGTTAGGTTGACGACTTAAAATATCATCTTTAATTAACTTATATTCTGAATCAGTTAATCCCCAATTTTGATATAATTTGGTATCTTCAATTATTTGTGCCGTCGGTTCTTGTTTTGTAACCAAATTAACCCACTCCCTCTGTGTATGTCGTTAACATCGATTTAAATAAATTTAGGCCGTCCGTTGAACCGAGCAATGCTTCAATAGCACGTTCTGGATGCGGCATCATACCAAGTACATTTCCACGCTCATTAATAATTCCAGCAATATTATCAATACTTCCATTTGGGTTATCTTGATATCTAAAAATAATTTGATTATTTTTCTTAAGAGAAGCTAATGTTTCATCATCACAATAATAATTACCCTCGCCATGAGCAATTGGTAATTCAATTGTCGTTTGCGTTTTATAATCAGTTGTAAAACGCGTTTGATTATTAACAATTTCCAAAGTAACTGGCTTACAAATAAATTTAATATTTTTATTTTGAATTAATGCACCTGGAAGTAGTTGCATTTCCGTTAACATTTGAAATCCATTACAGGTTCCAAACACTAGTTTACCTTCATCCGCAAAACGTCTCACTTCATTCATAATGGGTGATAAACTGGCAATTGCCCCACTTCTTAAGTAATCGCCGTATGAAAATCCACCTGGAAGTAATACACCATCAAAACCATCAAGAGATTCCTCTGTATACGACACAAACTCAGCTTGTTCATGTAAACCATCCCGAATAGCGTGAAGTAAATCATAATCACAATTTGAACCAGGAAATACAACAACTGCAAATTTCATGATTAAGCCTCCACTTTTTCAAGTTCGTAACGATATTGCTCCATATTTGGATTAGCTAATAATTTATCACAAATCGCATCAATTTTTTGGTCTATCTCTAATTCAGTTGCTTCAACCTTTAACACAAAATATTTACCAACTCGAACGTCACTAACACCTGAGAATCCTAATCGGTTAATCGCTTCATTAACAGCTTGACCTTGCGGATCTAAAACTGATTCTTTATATGTAACGTAAACTTTTACACTATACATTATTTGACCTCATTTCGATTTTTTAGTCGGTTTAAAACATCTTGATATACTGGAATAATGCTACCTTGGTTTTTTCTGAAAATATCCTTATCTAATGATTTATGTGTCTTCGAATCCCATAAACGTGCATTATCAGGTGAAAATTCATCTGCCAAAATAAGTTCCCCATGATACCGACCGAATTCAAGTTTAAAATCAATTAAATCAATATTGATGTCTTTAAATAATTTATACAGTAGCTGATTAATATGAAGGACTTGTTTCTTTATTTCGTCCATTTCTATTTTAGTCGCAAAATTTAACGCAAAAATTTGTGACTCATTTATTCCAGGATCGTCTAGAGCATCATTCTTATAATAGTATTCAATAACAGGAACTGTTAATTTAGTTCCTTCAACTTGATCAAATTTACGAGCAAAACTACCTGCAATAGTATTTCGTAAAACAACTTCAATTGGAATTATTTCAACTTTTTTAACTAATTGTTCGGTTTTAGAAACATCTTCAATGAAATGTGTTTTAATACCGTTTGCCATTAAATAAGAAAAAATAATATCAGATATTTGATGGCTTAATAATCCCTTACCTAATATTTCTTCTTTCCGTTTACCATTAAGTGCGGTAGCTTGGTTTTTGTATACCATTCTTAATACTTCTTCATCATTAGTTTGATAAACATCTTTAGCTTTTCCTTCGTAAATCAATTGATCCAAGCGAATAGCCCCCTTAAGAATAAAAACATATAAAAATATACTTTTTAACTAAATAGTTCGTTCTTTACAAATATAGTTTAACAATTACTATATAATTTATCAAGGTAAAATACGATTATTTTTATATTTTTTTAATTTAAAGTTCGTATTATGGCAAACAAAAAACCATAAAGCTATTAAAATAACTTTATGGTTTACATATTTCTTTAAATGAGACCAATTCGTTCGAAAATAGCATCAACATTTCTAATATGATAATGATAATCAAAAGCATCATCTAAGTCTGCTTGAGTTAATGCAGACATTATTTGTTCATCTGCTTCTAATAAGGGACGGAACTGTATTTGTTGATCCCAAGAGATTGCCGTCTTAGGTTGAATTAAATCATATGCAGCCTCTCTAGACATGCCACTATCAATTAATTTAAGTAAAACTCTTTGGCTGTAAATAAGACCAAAAGTACGGTCCATATTTTTTTTCATATTTTCCGGAAATACTGTTAATTCTTTAACTATTTTTGTAAAGCGACGTAGCATGTAATCTAATAAAATAGTTGTATCGGGTAATATAATACGTTCTGCAGAGCTATGTGAAATATCTCGTTCATGCCATAATGTAACATCTTCGAAGGCAGTGACCATATGTCCTCGAATGACACGCGCTAACCCTGTAATATTTTCTGAACCAATTGGATTACGTTTATGTGGCATAGCTGATGAACCTTTTTGGCCTTTAGCGAAATATTCTTCAACTTCTCGTGTCTCACTTTTTTGTAATCCACGAATTTCTGTTGCCATTTTTTCAATCGATGTTGCAAGAAGAGCCATCTCAGAAACATAATTAGCATGTAAATCTCGTGGTAAGACTTGTGTCGATATTTCTTGAGGTCTAATTCCAAGATGCTCACAAACATAAGTTTCCACAAACATTGGGATATTGGCAAATGTTCCTACAGCACCACTAATTTTTCCAGCTTCAACATCTAATGCTGCATCATTAAAACGAATTTGATGACGTTTCATTTCAGAATACCACAATGCAATTTTCAATCCAAATGTTGTTGGTTCAGCATGTACACCGTGTGTTCTACCCATCATAACAGTATCTTTATATTCAACTGCTTTATCAGCTAAAACAGCCATAAATTCTTCAATATCCTTACGCAAAATTTCATTAGCCTGTTTTAAAATAGATCCATACGCTGTATCAACTACATCTGTAGAAGTTAATCCATAATGAACCCACTTACGTTCTTCCCCTAGAGATTCTGAGACAGCTCTTGTAAAGGCAACGACATCATGCTTTGTTTCTTGTTCAATTTCTAAAATACGATCAATATCAAAACTAGCATTTTTACGAATTTTTTCAGCGTCTTCTGCTGGAACATGGCCTAGTTCAACCCAAGCCTCACTAGCTAATGTTTCAACTTCTAACCAAGCTTTATATTTATTTTCATCTGACCATATGGCACCCATCTCAGCATTTGTATAACGATCAATCATTTTTATCTTCCTCTCTTAATCCCAAATTTTCGTTTGATATACATCAATTTTAGCTTGCTCAATATTATCGGTTAATATCGTTACATGACCCATCTTACGATCTTGTTTTGCTTCATTTTTACCATAAAAATGAAACCGCCATTGACCTTCATTTTGAATTTCATTTAATACTGACTGGACATGTTGTCCCAAAATATTAATCATAATAGCATGACTTAACAACTGTGGTTTTAACATTGGTAAATTACAAATTCCTCTAATATGCGCTTCAAATTGTGATAAGGAACAGGCCTCAATTGTTAAATGTCCGGAATTATGTGGTCTAGGTGCAATTTCATTAACATAAACGCCACCTGAATCTGAAACAAAAAATTCAATCCCCATTGTTCCAACAGACAAACAATCATCAGCAATTTGACTTGCAATAATTTCAACTTCTTTTCTTGTCTCAATCGATAAACGACTCGGACAAGAACTCTCATGTAAAATATTATGACGATGTTGATTTTCGATAATCGGAAAAATACTTTGTTGGCCTAATTCATTTCTAGCAATGATAACGGAAACTTCACGATCAAACTGAACAAAGCCTTCTAACACGCATGTTCTATTTTGAATCAATTTTCCCGCTTCAATCAAATCAGCACTTGTCTTTAAAATAACTTGTCCTTTACCATCATATCCGCCACGAATCGTTTTTAAAATTGATGGGTACCCAGTTATTTTAATGGCATTTTCTAAATCATCAAAACTTTGTATTAATTTAAATGGTGCGATTGGATAATTATGAGCTTCCAAAAATTGTTTCTCACTAATTCTATCTTGTGAAATACGCAGTGCAGTCGACCCTTGTGGAACATAGCAATATTGCTTTGCTGCATCAATCGTATCAGCATCTACATTTTCAAACTCAAACGTTAGTACATCACACATTTTTGCAAGATTTAAAATAGCAATCTCATCGTCATAATCTGCAATCACTTGTTTGTCCGCAACCTGAGCAGCTGGGCAATCTTTTTGCGGATCTAATATAATCACACGATAACCCATTTCTTTTGCAGACGTTGTCATCATTTGTCCTAGCTGACCACCACCAATAATACCAATTGTTTGTCCTGGTAATATCCTTTTAATCAAGTAAATCACTACTTTCCAAAGATTTTTGATGGAGTGATAATTGATATGACTTTAAATTATCTTTTATAGTTGAATCACTTAAGGCACAAATTTTTGCGGCAAAGATGCCGGCATTTGTTGCACCTGCTTTACCAATTGCCATAGTTGCTACGGGTGTTCCCGCAGGCATCTGAACAATTGACAGTAAAGAGTCTATTCCATTTAGCGCATGGGACTGCACCGGAACGCCTACTACAGGGATGACGGTTGAAGCTGCAATCATTCCTGGTAAATGTGCGGCACCACCCGCACCAGCAATAATAACTTCATACCCATTTTTATCCGCACTTTCTGCAAATTTAATCATTTCTATTGGCATTCGATGTGCCGAAATAACTTTTTTATCATACTCAATATCAAGTTCATCTAATAAATTAGCCGTAAATTTCATTGTGGTCCAGTCGGAAATCGATCCCATTACAATTGCTATCTTTGCCATTCGATTACCTCCAAATTTAATAAACCTATTCTATCAACAACTCAGCGTTGTGTCAAAGCAAAAAAAGGACGAAATTAAAAAATTAATAAAAATAGTTCGTATTTTAATGGATATTCAAGCTATTTCTCTTTTTAATATTTCTTTTTTATAAAAAAATAAATGACACCTATTGGCATCATTTATTTCCCTTTTTAAGGTCCGTGTATAATTGTAACTTGCTTCTAGAATTCAAAACAACTGACTTTTTACTATTGGCTAAATAAAAAGATAGTCCAAATCTTCTTAATTTAACTTGTTTTATTGCGGAAATTTCAATTATTTCATTATGTTTTCGAATAACCTTAGTTAACTTAATATTTTTGTCGTCAACTATTAATTTACGATTCAAGATTTGAACAATTGATACAATAAGAAAAAGTATAAATAAAACAATTGTCCAAATTTGTAATGTTGTTATCTCTAACCATAATAATAAACTACCTAAAAATAAGCAGAACGTCCATGACCATAAAATAACCGTTTTAGCTAGCTCGGGTTGATAAAAATATGTTTTTTGATATTTTTTCATGCTTATGATCTCCTCTAACACAATAAAATTATTCTTCTATATTTAAAGCTTAACATAATTGATCAGATATTCTATATTTTTCCATAAAAAAAGATGAAACCTTAAGTTTCATCTTTTTGAACTATTATTTAATAACTAAGAATCTGTCATCATCTAACATGAAATCTTTATCTCCTGCCGCTGCTTCAATTGAACCAAATGGCATTTGTGCACGTAATTCCCAGTTTCCAGGGATATTAAACGCATTTTTAATTTCAGTATCAATAAGTGGATTATAATGTTGTAAACTTGCGCCAATACCATTTTCAGCTAATACTGTCCAAACACTTTGTTGAGCACCGCCCAAACCTTGTTCTGCCCAAACTCTGAAGTTATCAGCGTATAAAGCAAAATCTTTTTCATTTTGAGCAACAACATCAGTATCTATAAAGTATAATATTGTTCCAAATCCAGCACGGAATGTTGCAATCTTTTCTTGAGTTTTCTTATATGCTTCAGCATTAGGAACCTCAGATTTAAGACGTTTTTCAACGATATCCCAAACCATGTCTGAATTTTTACCATATAAAATTGCTGCTCTAATTGTTTGATTATTGAATGATGTTGGTGATTTCTTTATAGCATCCTCGATAACACCAGTAATTTCATCAGGTGTTTGACTTACTTTATCCCCTAAAGCGTAAATTGAACGACGTTGTTCCATAAGATCTAATAATTGAGTTTTCATAATTAATTTCCCCTTCTCTATTTGAATAAACTTAGTATATCACTTACTATTAATAAGTAAAGAGATAACACTTATTTTTTTTATCTTAAATAAAAAAAGCTACCTAATCGTTGATTAGATAGCTTTTAAACTTATTATTTATTATGCTCTTGGTTTACGTTTACCCCAATATTGGAAATAATCCGTTCTCAATGAGCCATTATATAGCTTACGTTTTTTAGATGCTCTTGAACCATAATATTCTTCAAAAGTTAAGTCACTTGTTAAGATATATTTACTCCAAGTAGGCATTTGTTTATAAACAACACCCATCTGTTTGTATAAAACACGTACAGATTCAGTATCGCTCAATCGTTCACCGTATGGTGGGTTAGCGACTAAAACACCATTTTCTTTTTCTGTTGTAAAATCTTTTGCAGCAAGTTGCTTGAATTCAATACTATCCAAGACGCCAGCTTCAGCGGCATTCTTTTTAGCAATTTCAATCATGCCAGCATCAATATCATAACCTGCTATATCTAATACTACATCAAGATTTGCTTCACCTTTTGCTTTTTCTCTTAAACGATCAAATAGTCCTTTTTCAACAAAATCCCAATCTTCGAATACAAAATAACGACCGATACCAGGTGCAATATTATGTCCCATTAATGCAGCTTCAATTGGGATTGTTCCTGAACCACATACTGGATCAACAAAAGGTTTTTCTGGATACCAATTAGTTAACATAACTAACGCAGCTGCCATATTTTCTTTTAAAGGAGCATAACCCTTTTCAACACGATAACCACGTTTAAATAAACTGCTACCCGTTGTATCAAGTGTCAATAAGACGTTATCTTTATTAATAGCAACTTCCAATGGATATTTTGAACCCGTCTCTGGTAAGCGTGTTGTACGGTGATAGACATCACTTAATTGATCAACAATTGCTTTTTTCACGATTGCTTGGGCATCTGGAACACTATAGAGTGTTGATTTTTGAGATTTTCCTTGAACAGGGAATTCCGCATCTAATGGTAAAAACTTATCCCAAGAGATTGCTTTTGTTTGTTCAAATAAATCGTCAAAAGTCGTAGCCGTAAACTCACCAACAATGATTTTAACGCGATCTGCGGTTCTCAACCATAGGTTTGTATTAATAACATCTTCCATTGTTCCTTCGAAGCGGACACGACTATTTTCTACTTGAACATCATAACCCATATGTTTAAGTTCGTTTCCAACAATTGACTCAATACCGCTAGCTGCGGTTGCCAATAATTTAAAAGTTTCCATTTTGCACCTTCACTATAATTTAATTTTTTTAATAAAAAAACTAGGATAAAAGAAAATTCTTCATCCTAGTTCATCCTGAAATCATGTAAATTTCTATAAGCCATGTTTTGTACGTCATCCATCTCAGGCGATGAAATCAGTGGTAATCATCTATCTCCAGATATTATCTGCCCCCATGATTTGTTCATTTCCGTCATGAAGCGCCCCTACCAAAGTTTGGGTTGCCTACTCGTGGGGTTTACCGCGTTCCAGCAATACCGTTTCCAATATTGTATCGTCTCTGTGGCACTTTACAGATTACTTTGACATAGCCGAAGCCTTAGTCATTTTATCCGCCGTTACCCGAAGGTACCTTGGCTTATTTTTTCACCAAGCACGAACACTACAAGCATCTCAGCTTGTGCAAGCATGGACTTTCCTCAGCCTAACTTAATAGACCGCAATTACCCGAAATTTACACTGAATCTATATTACATCATTCAATTAATTTAAAATTGATTTCTAGAATTTTCATTCTCATCTAACTGTGCACCAAACACACGACGTTCCAAATTAGATAATCGTTTAAGAATATCCATATTTGAAGTTGTAGATGTTGTTTGGGTCGTCTGTGAACTTTTACCAACAGTAACCTGTTTTGTAAGTTCGTCGACTTGAGCAATTAAACGATCATTTTCTTCTTGAAGTTTTTTGACTTTCTTATCAAAGGTTTCATAATCTTTAATAACATCGTCAAGAAATTCGTCAACTTCTTTAGAATCATATCCACGCATTTTTGTTTCAAAATGTTTTTGTAAGATATCTTTAGGTACAAAATTAACATCCGTCATATTCGTACACCTCATCACTAATTTCTCATAAATAATGTTAATACCTGTTTATTATAGCAGAATTATTTAATAATTCAAATGATTATTTTGTTCCTCTTCCATTTCGTTTGCAATATCTTCTAATTCCATAAAATCTATCATACGTAATGCATAGTTTTTCACTTCTTTAGTTTGCTTTATTTTTAATAAATCAAATTTTGTTTTGCCTTCATTTTCTGAATCATAAAGTAATAACGCGCCATCTGTGTGTTCTATCATAAAAGTTTGATAATTTTTTAATTGCTGTGGCGACTGATAGGTATCCTTACTAACATAATCAGAAAAATCTACATCATTTAATATTTGATTTAAAACTAATTTTTTATCATCTTTCCAATTATTACCAAACTCTTTGAATGGTAGCATAACTGATACCTTGAAATCAGGATATTCATTTTGTATATCTAGGCAAATTTGTGCCGTCCATTGCTCAACACCAAGCTGAGGGCCAGTTATAACCCACTTCAATCCATTTTCTATTTCATTAATAATATTTTTTTTAATTGCGCTTTTAATGATTTTTATTTTAAGATCATTTTCATTAAAAATACCTAATTCGTATGTTCTATAACCAGTCACCCATAAACGCTTCATAATTGATTAAATATTCCTTTCTTATATTAAGAATATGTTACCAAATCCTTTAAAGCTATTAAATTATATCACTTATTGTTATAATATTTTAGATTGGAGCGTGAAATAACTGTGAGTATTAATTATCCTAATGGAAAACTTTATGAACAATCACCTTTAAATACGCAAAAAAAGTCAAATATGCTGTTGTTTGGTAAACGGGGGATGTCATTAGAGGATGATATCAACGTAAGCAACGCATTTTACCTTGCTCATAATATGGCTGTCATTCACAAAAAACCAACGCCTATTCAAATTGTAAAAGTTGATTATCCTAAACGAAGTGCAGCTGTTATTAAAGAAGCTTACTTTCAAACTGCGTCAACAACTGACTACAATGGCATATACGATGGCCACTATTTAGATTTTGAAGCTAAAGAAACTAAAAATAAAACTTCATTTCCGTTAAGTAATTTTCATGAGCACCAAATTAACCATATGAAATCATGTGTATTACAAAGAGGAATTAGTTTTGTTATAATGAAGTTCACAACCTTAGGTAAGGTCTACTTACTACCATCAAAAACGCTATTTACTTACTGGGATAAGCAGAGTGTTAATGGTCGTAAATCAATTCCATTGAAAACAGTCCAAACTGAAGGATTCGAGATACAATATACTTTAAATCCGGTCATTCCCTATTTAAAATACGTTGATAAAATGATAGAGCATCTATAATTAAGGCTTTATATAATTAAAGGAGAATTTTATTTATGGCAACAGCTGATAATAAAGGTACTACTCGTGTTGCGCGACGCGAACAAGAAATAAGCACTAACAAAAAAGGCAACAAAGGTAAAAATAGTAAAGGTAAACTTTTTAAACGTATTTTTTTGAGCTTACTTGCTCTATTCGTTATTGGCGTAATTGCTAGTATCAGTTTATTTTTCTATTACGCCAAAGATTCACCAAAAATAACATCAAGTAGTCTTGAAAGTACCCCTGCAAGTGTCATTTATGCAAAGAATGATGAAATCATCACTACCTTAGGAACTTCAAGAGTCTACGCTGAATCGTCTGACATGCCGCAACTATTAAAAGATGCCATTGTTTCAATCGAAGATAAACGTTTCTATAAACATAATGGCGTTGATCCTGTGCGAATTGTAGGTGCAGCCTTGTCAAATATCACTGGTGGATCAGCTGGTCTTCAAGGTGGTAGTACTTTAACACAACAACTTATTAAATTATCTGTCTTTTCGACAAAAGCATCTGATCAAACAATAAAACGAAAAGCGCAAGAAGCATGGCTAGCATTACAAGTAGAGCGTAAATACAGTAAATCTCAGATTTTAACGTTCTATGCTAACAAAGTCTTTATGGGAAATGGTATTTACGGGATGCAAACTGCTGCAAATTACTATTTCGGTAAAAAATTGAATAAATTAAATACAGAACAAATCGCGTTAATTGCTGGTATTCCTAATGCCCCATCTTCTTATAATCCTTACGCGCATCCAGAATACGCAAAGGAACGACGTAATGAAGTTATTGATGCAATGTTAGCAAATAACAAAATTTCGGCAAGCGAAGCAAGTACAGCTAAAGCGACACCAATTACTTCAGGCCTAAGAACATCACATTCTGCCGAAAAAGATACTTATAATGCAAAAATTTCTGATTCCTATTTAAAAGAAGTTATTCAGTCTGTTAAAGATAAAGGTTTTGATCCTTATAACAGTAGTCTTAAGATTCGTACAAACTTAGATTTGGATGCTCAGAAACGACTTTATGATATAGCTAATACAAATAACTATGTGGTCTATCCTGACAGTAAAATGCAATTAGCTGTTACCATGGTTGATTCAAAAACTGGCGCTATTTCAGCTATGATTGGTGGCCGTAAACAAACAAATGTTACTTTCGGGTATAATCGGGCTGTCGCAACTAGTCGAAGCAACGGTTCAACCATGAAACCTATTATGGATTACGGTCCTGCTATTGAATATCTAGACTACCCAACTAATCAAAAAGTTAGCGATACAAAATATTACTACCCTGATGCTACTACAAAACAATTAAATGATTTTGATAATAGCTATCTTGGAACAATGACAATGCGAAATGCTTTGATTCAATCACGTAATATCCCTGCTATTCGGACACTTGAAGCGGTTGGATTATCAAAAGCCCAAGGATTCGTCAAAAAACTTGGTGTCTCTAAGGATCAAGTTGATACTTACTCATCTGGTATCGGTGCAAACATGTCAACGACTCAAAATGCAGAAGCCTATGCAGCATTTGCAAATGGTGGAACTTATCACAAAGGGACTTATATTTCAGAAATTGAAAGAAAAGATGGTACAGTTGAAAATTATTCTAGCTCAGGTACTAGAGCAATGAAAACATCAACTGCTTATATGATTACTGATATGCTAAAAGGTGTTATTAATAGTTCTAATGGTACAGGTACGGCAGCTCAAATACCGGGTCTTTACCAAGCGGGTAAAACCGGTACTACTGATTATCCATCAAATGTTGCTTCTAAATTTCCATCTAGCGCAGTTATGGATTCATTATTTTCCGGCTATACTTCAAATTACTCAATTGCAGTTTGGACAGGTTATGATTCACCATTAGTCGCAAATAACTACTTAGATGTTAATTCTCAACATCTAGCTGTAGGTATTTATAAAAACTTAATGCAGTACGTTTCCCAATCAGTTTCAAATACGGATTGGACAAAACCTTCTGACGTTTATCTGAAAAATGGCGAATTATCATTAACAGATTCATCTACTGCAGAAACAACAACAGCAGATAGCAGTTCATATTCAGTTCCTAAGATATCAAATAGTTCTAGTTCTTCAGAAGAATCTAGTTCAAGCAGTTCTTCTAGTTCAAGTAGTTCTAGTTCTTCAGAAAGTTCTAGTTCATCTAGTAGTTCTAGCTCCGCTATTAGTTCAAGTGCTTCATCTAAAGCAGACAGCAGTAAAGCCGTTTCGTCTGCTACTCGTTAAATAAAAACCTGGCGATATTCAGTTAAAATTCTGAATATCGCCAGGTTTTTATTTATTTCATTAATTTGACCAATGATATAGGGGTATTTCCGGTTTATCATTAGATTCTTTTGTATTGTCATTATTCTTCACATTATTTGAAAAGTTCTGTTGTTGTCTTTTTTCTTTATCTTTTTTTATGTCTTGACTTGTTTTTATATGCTTCTTTTCCCAATTTAGTAAAATTCTATCCATATATTTTAAACTGTATGCCTGATTAAGGACAGCTTCTTTCAACGCCATCAAAATTAGTTCTGGAATATAGTGGTCTTGATCAATCCACATGCTAATACTTTCTAATTCCATTGGTGATAAAGGTCTTCCAAATTCAACTTCAATTTTTTCATAAACCTCTTTTCGAGAATTATTACTCTTAACAACTTCAACCTTTTCTTGTGTCCTATGACTTAAATTATTTAATTTTTCATATAACACACTAAAATCAAATTGATCGGTGCTGTACCCATTTGAATCATCAATTGTTTTGATAGAAATAACTTTTTTTTCGATTAATTTCTGCAGTAATGTATAGGTTTCCTGGGCCGTCACGCCCATTTGACTGGCAATTTGATTTGTATCTGGAAATTTATTACCTGCTTGATTAAAGCTTAATAGATGGATTAAGAAAATTAATTCATCACTTGATAATCCAATTTTTCGATAATTCCGTAAAATTAAATTAGACACATGGGTTTCCCCTGCTTCTAAAAATTGACTCATAAATGCATCCATAACGAAAATGCCTCCTTAATTAAGAAAAGAACCTTAAACAATTTCGTTTAAAGGTTCTTTTTCTCTACTTTTTTATGGGTAAATACGGTTTAATAGACGTGGGAATGGAATAGCCTCACGTATATGTTCTTCACCTGTAATCCAAGTTGTTGCGCGTTCTAATCCAAGACCAAATCCTGAATGAGGAACACTACCATATCTTCTTAAATCTAAATACCATTCGTAATCTTTTTCGTTCAATCCAGCTTTTTTAATTTGTGCTATTAAGTTATCTACATCAGTTTCACGTTCTGAACCACCAATAATTTCGCCGTAACCTTCAGGAGCTAATAAGTCAGCACAAATAACGACGTCTTCTCTCGTTGGATGTGGTTTCATGTAAAATGGTTTAATTGCTTTAGGATAGTTTAAAACGAATACTGGCATACTGAAATGTTCTGCCAAATAAGTTTCTTCAGGAGATCCAAAATCATCACCCCATTTAGTATCAGGAAATTCACCAGAATTTTGTAATAATTCGACGGCTTCATCATAAGAAATTTTAGGGAATGGTGTTTTTGTATAACTTTTTAAGACTTCTTTATCTCTTTCGAGAATATCTAAAGCATAGTCACAGTTATCTAAAACATTTTGTACTAAGAACGCAATATATTGTTCTTGTACTTCAAGACTTTGTTCTTGGTGCATAAATGCCATTTCGGGTTCAATCATCCAAAATTCAATTAAATGGCGTCTTGTCTTAGATTTTTCAGCTCTAAAAGTTGGTCCAAATGAGAATACTTTACCAAAGGCCATTGCCCCAGCTTCTTCATACAATTGACCTGATTGTGACAAATAGGCATCTTTGTCAAAATATTTAGTATGGAAAAGTTCAGTTGTACCTTCTGGTGCACTACCAGTTAAGATAGGCGCATCAATCTTTATAAAACCTTCTTTATTGAAAAATTCATATGTTGCGCGAATAATTTCATTTCTAATTTGCATAACTGCATATGGTTTCGTTGAACGTAACCATAAATGACGATGATCCATCAAAAATTCTGTTCCATGATCTTTAGGTGTAATTGGATAATCTTGACTATCACCAACTAATTCAAGTGATTTAACTTCAATTTCATAGCCAAATGGTGAGCGTTTATCTTCATGAATCTCACCAATAACGTAAAGGCTAGATTCCTGATGTAACTCTTTTGCCATTTCAAAAGTTTCTTCACTGACATTACTTTTTATCACGACACCTTGGAAAAAGGCACTTCCATCTCGTAATTGTAAAAATGCAATCTTACCACTTGATCTTTTATTAGTAAGCCAAACACCGATTTTTACTTCTTCGTCTACATGGTTTTTAGCATCAATTATACTAATTGTTTTCAATAAACTTCCTCCTCATTACGGTCCTAGTTGCTAGATCGATTTCATTCCTTTTATAATATCATTAGTCAGATATATTAGTCCATAAGACAATTATATATTTTCAACGGATTTTAAAACTTTACCATTTGAGAACTGCAGTGTTTCATAACAAAGAGCTTTTTTCTTGTTCAAATAACTCACTTCCCATGCAGGTACACCGTTGTATATACCAAGTCCGACATTCAATATTTTACTAGGTTTTTTTTCATTCCAGATATAAGTTAAAATATCATTTTTTGTCTTACCATTTGATTGTGATAAGACTTTAACTTTTCCACCTTTTTGAGCAACAATCACATAAATTCTTTTATTAGCTTTTGTTGTCCCTGCAACTGTAAAATAAGTTGCATCCCTATTATATCTATAAAATGCTGTTTCTTTATCTAGTTTTGCGTATTTTTTAGCAATTGTAACAGCTTCTTTTTCAGCTGTAGCCATCGGTGATTTTGCGCGATTATATAAAATAAAAGCACTTACCACAATAACTAATATCGTACCAAGTATCGAAAGAAAAACGATGTTTTTTGATTTTTTGGGGGATCTTCGCATGATCAATTTTTCTCCTGTCTTAGTTTTATACGGTCATATTATAACAGACATTATCTAATTCTGATTAACTATCAGAATTAGATAAAAACGTCTTTAAATCAATAATAATATCTGCCAATGGTTCATTTATAAGTTGTAATTCATCCGGCAATACTTCAATCATTTTTTTACCATAACTTTGATTTATCAATCGATTGTCCAATGCAATCATTGCCCCTTTATCGGTTGACGTCCGAATTAAGCGTCCAAACCCTTGTTTAAGCTTCATTGTTGCTCTAGGCAGTGAATACTCACTGAATACATCCCTACCTTGACCTTCAAACTCTTTTTCTTTCGCCTTTACATTTAACGACTCTGGAGACTCAAATGGTAACCGCGTCACAATTAAAAGTTCTAATCTATCATTTGGTAAGTCAACGCCTTCCCAGAAACTACCAGTACCCATTAAAATAGCGTCTTTACCTAATAAAAATCGTTTTTTTAATTTTTCAGGCCGTCCTGTAACACCCTGAACTAAAAGTTCACGATCAAGATGTAACCCTCTTTTTGTTAATAACCCATAAACATTTGCTATCGTATCAAGCGAATTAAATAAAATTAACGTTTGTTTACGTTGTGATTTTATAATCTCATAAACTGAATCAGCCAAGTAAGATTCATAAAGCTCTTTTGATGATCGAACATCAAAAGCATCACTTGCTACATACAATTTAGCTTGGTTACTATAATCAAAAGGACTCCCTAATTTTTTGATTTTGTAATTATCATCTTGTATATCTAGCTGATCAATAATGTAATCAGGATTACCTGGTAGTAACAAAGTCGCCCCAGTAAACGTCAGGTGATTAAAGTGCCGATAAATTACTTCAGAAAGAAAATGAGTTGCATCTGATAAACTAAATTCAAATTGCATTTTGTCTGTTTGTCCGTTAATCGGAAAACTTAACCAAAGCACCTTTTCATTTAGCTTGTCTTGATTTTGTTCAAATATAGTCCAGCCCTCAGTTTCTGCAAATAATTGCTTAAAAAAGTTATGAACACGATTCAAAAGCTGTTGCTCATCTTGGCCGATATTTTGTTGGCTTTTTGCAGCGATATAACGATCTCGTAAAATGGCATCATCTCTTTTTAAAACAGTTATCACTTTTAAAACAGATTCAAGCATAATTTTATTTCGATTAATCAATCCAATTAGCTCAGTTGATTTTAAAATAATTGCTTTTCCGGTCGTTTCATTTTTTGCTGCTGAATTCCTACTAATTTGTCGACCATATTCTCTTGAAAATTGTCTGATGAGTAACTCAACTGATTCCCGTAATTTCCTAATTTCTGTTAATAATTGATTGTTTTCACTAGCTGTTAAGAAATTAATTGCCATTAAGTCATTAAAAGAAAATTTTTGTGAACTTTGTATGCTAGTCAATAATGAATCACACATATTAATAATTTTCCAGAATCGAATGCGTCCTTTATTTGACTGTAGAGCAACATCAGCAAGATGCTGTGCTTCATCTACAATTAATTCAGGCGCAAGTTTTGTACGATCTGAGTTAAATAAACCAGGATGCTTCATTAAAAAAGCATGATTTGTAAAAATAATTGCTGACGATTCAACTTGTTTATATAACGTATTAATAAAGTCAACTTCAAAAAATTGATCAGTTAATACTAAACTCCCAACCCCTTGATGTTCAATTTGATTAAAAATGGGATTTTGATAACTTGAAAGTTTTAATTCATCAAGTTCACCAGTTTTAGTCATTGTCAGCCATACTAAGATACGTATTTTCATTAAAGCTATCTGTCCAGAGGTTTCTTTTTGTGTTAATTCTTTTTTAAACGCCGCTAAATTTATATAATGGTTACTGCCCTTCAAATTTACTGCAGCTGTTTGAAAAGGCAATAATTTGTTAAGTAACGGTAATGCCTGATTCATCAACTGGGTTTGAAGTAATGTTGTCGCACTACTAATCACAATTTGTTTGCGATTTTGAGCATGATAAGCTGCTGGAATTAAATAACCTAATGTTTTACCGATTCCTGTAGGAGCCTCAATAATTAATGTTCGATTTCCACTTTTTAAATGTTCAGAAATAAGGTCCATCATCTTTGCTTGTTCAGGTCGCCAACTTAATTGTTTTTCAAATATTTTTTTCTTATCTACTTCTGCTTCAGGATAAACATAATTCGTTAAATTAAATGTATCTTGTTTCCTACGTTGAAGGACAATCCCTCCAACAATGTATAGATGATCTGGTAGTCTTTCCTGTCTTCTATTTTTATCACTGTACGCATCAGAAAATAATTCATTTGTATTTCTTAATAAAAATGAACTTAAACGATTTATTTCAAATAAGGTTTCTCTTGGAATCGTTTCTAGTCGAGTTAATAAGAAGATAAATAACTCAGCTGTCACATGGGCATCACTATCGGCATGATGCGGATTTTCGTGAGTCAGATTCAAATATCGACTCAGATCTTTTAATTTAAAACTGGGTGCTGTTGGCAATAAGATTTGACTAAGCTGTACAGTATCGACACCTTTTATTGATAATGCAGGATAGCCAACTCTTTCTAACTCACTATTGATAAATGGCAAATCAAAGTTAATATTATGCGCAACAAAAACTGTATCTTGGAGAATCGCGTAAATCGTTGCGGCGACGTCTTCAAAATAGGCAGCCTTTCTGATTTGACGGTTTGTAATCCCTGTTAATTCTGTAATAACTTTCGGAATTGCCATACCAGGATTAATATCAAACGAGAAAGAATTTATTATTTGATTTTTTTGAACTAAAACGCAACCAAATTGGATCATTCGATCGCCACTTTTAAGATTTGTTCCCGTCGTTTCAATATCCACTACAGCATAAATCGTATTTTTATTCATTGAAGTTTATCACCAGTCTTTTTAAGTTAACGCATTTATGTTTATTTTACCATATTGATTAAAGAATCATATGCCAAAAACTAAATCATTATAAATTCTCAAAGTTCATCCAGTCCATTATAGCTATAACGACAATTTTAAGGTATGATAATGGAAGTAAATTCATCTAGAGAGGACTCTTTTTTTGAACAATTTGTCAGATAATACAGAAGCAAAATTTCTTGGTACTAGCCATGCTAAAATTATATTAATCGGCGAACACTCTGTTGTTTATAGCCAACCCGCTATTGCCCTCCCTTTACCAAATGTTAAAATATCAGTTTTAACGGAAGCAATGGCAGATAAACAATGGATCACAAGTCGTTTTTATAGTGGTGAACTGAAAAATGTTCCCATGAATATGCGTGGCATTAAGCAAGTTATCCAGTACATTTTAAAATCATTGAATAAACGACATCAATCATTTAAATTAACGATTGAAAGTGACATCCCATCTGAACGAGGGATGGGTTCTTCCGCTGCCACAGTTATTGCCATAATTCGAAGTTTGTACGCTTTTTTTGATACGAAAATCGAACGCGATGAACTTCTACTTATTGCCAATATCGCTGAAACAACCACACATGGTTCTCCAAGTGGTATCGATGCCGCAACAACCAGTAGCCGCGATCCCATTTGGTTCATTAAGCACCAAGAGGCTTACCCTGTCCCATTAAACATAGAGGCAACCTTAGTGATTGCTGATACGGGAATCAAGGGCCAAACGGGTTTAACTGTTGGTCAAGTTCGTGATCGCGTCTTATCAAGTCCTGACGTTACTGAAAAAATAATTTCCGAACTTGGTCAATTAACAAGTATGGCTAAGGCACAAATTGCGACAGATGATGCTATAAGTTTAGGACACACATTATCTAGGGCTCATCATTTACTAAAATCTTTAGGTGTTAGTCATCCCAAATTAGATGCACTTGTCAAAACAAGTCTAGAAAATGGCGCTTTAGGTGCCAAACTTACCGGTGGTGGTGGCGGTGGCTGTATGATAGCCCTAGTTAAAACACCCGAAGAAGCTTTAAATCTAAGCCATCTCTTAAATCGTAATGGTGCCATTGCAACTTGGATTCAACCCCTTAAAAAGGAGTCACAACATATTGAAAAATAAAATTTCAGCTCGCGCCCATACTAATATTGCACTCATTAAATACTGGGGTAAACAAAATAAAGATTTAATTATTCCTTACAACAATAGCCTATCCTTAACGTTAGATCATTTTTATACCGATACTACGGTAACTTTTGACGATACGCTAACTGAAGATACCTTCTTTCTAAATTCTAAACAAAAAAAGGATAACAAAGTATCAGCCTTTTTAGATATTGTTCGTAATCAAGCACAAAAAAATATTTACGCTAAAGTAGAATCAATAAATCACGTTCCAACTTCAGCAGGACTTGCGTCATCAGCGAGCGCATATGCTGCACTTGCGCTTGCTGCTAGTCAAGCAATTGGTTTAAATTTAAATAAACGCGATTTATCACGATTAGCACGTCGTGGTTCTGGTTCAGCTAGTCGCTCTATTTTTGGTGGCCTAGTTGAATGGGAAAAAGGTCACAATGATGAAGACTCCTTTGCTATACCGATTGAAGAAACGATTGATTGGGATCTTCAAATGATTGCTATTATGATTAATAGTCATGAAAAAGCGATTGATTCTCGTTCTGGAATGCAACATTCCGTGGACACATCACCTTTCTACAATGAATGGGTTAAATCTTCTGAACGTGATTTAATTGATATGAAAAAGGCTATTATAGAGAAAAACCTCGAAAAAGTTGGTCAAATTGCTGAAAATAATGCAATGAAAATGCACGCAACAACTTTAAGCGCTAATCCCAGCTTTACTTATTTTAATCCTGACAGCATACGTGCTATGGATGCTATTCGTGACTTGCGTCAAGAAGGTATTACCTGTTACTTCACAATGGATGCTGGTCCAAATGTTAAAATAATTTGTTCCAAAACTGAAACACCTTATATTTTAAATAAATTAAGTCCACTTTTTGGTGCAAAAAATCTTTTGGTTGCCAAGCCTGGACCTGGAGCGACACTTATTTAGTGTTATCCATATTGAAAGGAATTGAGCTATTTGATCACCGCTAAAGCACCAGGAAAACTTTATATTGCAGGAGAATACGCAATTGTTGAACCTGGATCACCAGCAATTATTGTTGCTATTGATCAGTTTGTAACTGTAACAATTAAAAAGAGTAAAGAAACAGGTAGTATTTCATCTAAACAATACCAAGAAAATTCTTTATCTTGGTATCGTCAAGGGACAAAAATTATTTTTGATAATCGAGATAACCCCTTTCACTACATATTATCGGCGATTCATTTAACCGAATTATATGCACAATCCATCGGAAAACAGATGGTTAATTATCATGTCAATATTGATAGTGATTTAGATAGTACTGATGGTAAAAAATATGGTTTGGGCAGTTCTGCTGCGGTTACCGTAGCAACCGTTCGTGCCGTTTCACAATTTTATAATTTAAAATTAACGGATAACGCTCTATTTAAATTATCAGCAATGGCTCACCTAGATGTTCAAGGAAATGGTTCACTCGGAGATATTGCCGCTAGTGTTTATGGCGGATGGATTGCTTATTATTCATTTGATCGAGAATGGTTAAAAATTATGAGACAAGGTACGCCACTAACCGAACTTTTATCTATGGATTGGCCTATGCTTTCTGTCCAACGCCTACCGCAACCTAAAGATTTAGAATTATTAATCGGTTGGACTGGCTCTCCAGCTTCAACTTCCATTTTTGTTGATAAGATGGCCCTTTTTAAAGCAAAACAAAAAAAGACTTACTCTGAATTTTTAGAAGATTCAAAAAAATGTGTCACTGCAATGATTGATGGCTTTAAATTAAACAATTCCATCATTATTCAACAAGAAATTACAAATAATCGAATGATTTTACAACAATTAGCCGATGCTAGTCAGGTAATAATTGAAACCGAATCATTAACTTCCCTTTGTAATTTATCAGAATCCCAACATGCTGCCGCAAAAACATCAGGTGCTGGCGGTGGTGATTGCGGTATTGCATTAGCAACCTCTGAAACAAATCGTACTGAATTATTTAAAGATTGGGCACAAAATGATATTCAACCTTTGGATATCAAAGTGACCTTATAGGATAAGGAGTTTTTTATGATTAAAGACGATAATTTAATTCAAAGTCACAGAAAAGATGAACACGTATTTATCGCCGAAAAATTATTCAATACGGAATCAAAAAATCAATTGAATGAGATCAAGCTTATTCCTTCAAATTTACCTGAACTTTCTATTAATGATATTCAATCTAGCGTTGAGCTTCCAAATTTCTCGTTTCAATCGCCCTTTTATATTAATGCTATGACTGGTGGCAGTGAACAAACGGGTATTTTAAATCAACAATTAGCCGAAGTTGCAGCTATCACAAATACACCAATCGCGACAGGTTCTCAAAGTATCGCCTTAAAAGACCCTTCTAAGGCTCATACATTTAAAATACTTCGTGAAAAGAATCCAAATGGTCTCATTTTTTCTAATTTAAGCGCCAATGCAACACTAGATCAGTCAAAAAGAGCCGTTGATATGATTGAAGCAAACGCCCTACAAATTCATATTAATGCCGCTCAAGAAATTATTATGCCAGAAGGTGAACGTGAGTTTTATTGGTTGAAGAATATTGAAACAATCGTAAATAAGCTTGAAGTACCCATTATTGTTAAAGAAGTTGGTTTTGGGATGTCTCATAAAACGGTTCAACAATTAGCTGATATTGGTGTACGTTATGTTGATATTTCTGGTCGTGGCGGCACAAATTTTGCCATGATTGAAAACGAACGTAGACATGCTAAAGATTTCTCCTTTCTAGAGGATTGGGGCTTAACTACAGCTGAAAGTCTCATTGATACAAAATCTCTGCAAACAGGCTTAACAATTTTTGCCTCTGGTGGTATTCGTACCCCATTAGATATTGTTAAATGTCTCGCTTTAGGCGCTAAAAGTGTTGGTATCTCTGGTGCATTCTTACACATTCTCAATAAACAAGGTCAAGATGCGCTAACAAATACCATATCAGATTATCAATCAAAAATTAACATGCTTATGCTGTTACTTGGCACCAAAAATTTAAGTGATTTAACAAAAATTAGAATGATTTTATCACCTGAGTTACAAAATTTTAAAAATCAAATATAATCATGTTTACATAAAAAACGCCAAATCAGTTAGATAATGAATCTAACTGATTTGGCGTTTTTATTAATTATTACGTTTATTAACTCTTCTACGGATAACAAAGTAGAAAACAACGGAAGCAACGATAAATAGAGTACCTTCGAACTCATACAGAGCTATCATATTTGTTTTAATCGAAAATTGTGACTGACCAATCGCAGTTCCTATTAAGCCACCAACTAAGAATGATCCCATGTAAATTAGCAAGTTATTCCAAATAATAACTTTTTTTGATTGTTTGATAAATTTCTGATTACGAATTTGTTTACTAACACCAACAATCCAAATATAAGTTGCGACCATAACACTAGCAATAACAGCCATTAAGCCCACCGCTTGTTGCCAATGTCGACTAATCCATGAGTTATTAGTTAAAATTAAATTATCATTAACCTGTTTGGAAACTGTTGTATTAGTTAATTCGGTCGTTAACACATTCTTAGTCACGACATGCTTTGAATCAAGAATAATATTTGTATTATTTGCCTTCAATTTACTTATGTCTGCAGTTGACATTGCAATAAAAATTTGATTATCCAACTCAGAATTGTATTTATCACCCATAATACCGATGACAGAAACGTATTGCCCATTTAATTTATAATACTGCTGATGAAATGGCGAGTATAATTTTTTTTCAATATTTCGACCAACTACTGCTACCGGAACTTCAGATAAAAAATCATTATTTGAGAAAAAAGTTCCAGAAACCATTGGTGGCTTATCATAACTACCCTTCGCATAAAAATAAGAAATATTTTTTTTGTTTTTTACTTGATAATGAATTTGAAAATCAGAAATTTTTTCTGATTTTGCTAACGTTGTATTATATTTATCTAAATTTTGTTCTTTTGTTTTAAGAACATATGCATTTTTAGATAGATTATGATTATCTAATTTTGTGATTAAATCTTTTTCCTGCATCTTAAAAAATAAAAATGTGGTAAAGAATGTAAGTAGTAAGATAGCTACTATAAATATGTATCTTCTTCGCATCATCAATTTAATTTCCCCCTAACTTTTAATGGACACCGAGTGCCATTTTTGCATACCTAGACATACGTTCAATTGACCAGGCTGGACTCCATATAAATTGTACAGTTACTTTTTTTATTTCTAGCACTGGCTTTAACGCATCTTCGACTAAATCAGATAGAACACCTGTTAACGGGCAACCCATAGTGGTTAAAGTCATTTGTACATTACAATTATTGTCATTGTCTAATTCAATCTCATATACTAAACCTAAATTAATAATATCCATATCCAATTCAGGATCCATCACTTTTTCTAAATGTGTCAAAATATCTTGCTTAATTATTTCTGCACTTCGTCTTTCACTCATAGGATTAATCCTCTCTTGAATAGCTAATATTACTAGTTTATCGTTTCTATTTTAGCATTGCAATCTATTGTTTTAATGTTACTGAACTCTTTACTTTTTCTAAAAAATAATGTTATACGGCGCCAAAGTTACTATGAAGCCGGATTAAATTAAAGATACGATTTTATAACAATAGATAAAAAAAGGTTAAATACGTTTGAATACTGCATACTCAAATGCTATCCTGAACTAACTAAGATAAAAAACTGTAAATCTTACTACACATAAGTTAAGTTGATGGAGGAACAATAACGATGAACAAAAAGTTAATTACAATTGATTTAGATGGCACAACTTTAAATAATAATGCAGAAGTTAGTTCAACAACAAAAAAAGTACTTACTCAAGCAACAGCTGAAGGACACATTGTCAGTATTGTAACGGGACGCCCATATCGTATCTCAAAACAAATTTATGATTCATTAGGGTTAACAACTCCAATGATTAATTTTAATGGTGCCCTGGCACATATTCCACATAAAAATTGGGATAAATCATACGAATATACAATTAATCGAGATATTGTTTTTGATATTCTTAACGCTAGAAAAGAATTAGGTATTAACATGTTAGCAGCCGAAGGAAAAAATATGTTATTGGCTGACAATGCAAGTCAGCTAGTGAAAGGCTTTTTCCCACAAGTTTTAAGATCAAATCAAATTCTTAATAAACAAAATTTACAACATGATCCGACATCAATTACGATGTTTGTCGATCAAGATAAAAAACAATTAATTACATCTAGACTACTTGAAAAATATGGTGATGTTATCGAAGTCAACACTTGGGGCGGACCAAAACCTGTTCTAGAAGTTGTTTCAAAAGGGATTCAAAAAGCAATTGGTGTTTCTTATCTAGCAGATTACTATGGTATCTCTCAAAAAGATATCGTTGCTTTTGGTGATGAAAGTAATGATAAAGAAATGCTTTCATATGCTGGCTGGGGTGTGGCAATGAAAAATGGTACTTCTGAAATTAGAGGTCTAGCCAATGATGTTACCTCTTTAAATAACCAAGAAAATGGGCTTGCTCATTACTTAAAAAATTATTTAAATTTAGCTAAATAATCGTTAATTAGTAACAGATCAGTAATGGTCTGTTATTTTTTTATAAAAAATGACTTCTGGAATATACCAGAAGTCATATTTAATGATATTTATTTTTCGTCGCTTTTTAGAATACCACCGACACTATAACGATCTTTACGCATTTCATTTAAAATTACATGGATATGCTCTGTAGGTGCACCAGTATTTTTTGAAACAGCTTCAGTCACATCTTTAACTAAATTTTTAAGTTGTTCTTGTGAACGACCTTCAATTAAATCAATATTTATAATTGGCATAACGAATCTCCTTTTTATTTAGTTGATTGCCCTTTTCTTAATAATTCTTGTTGGTCTGAGTTTAGGAAATTGCCTTCAATATCAGCGGTATTAACTAAGTTCATAAATGCATTTGGATCAACATCACTAATTGTCATTTTTAAATTATATAATTCATAACGTGTAATAACTAACATCAAAACTTTACTTTCTTCATTTGAGAAAGCGCCCTTTGAGTCAATAACTGTAATTCCACGAATTAATGATTTTTGGAGCGCTCCAACAACTAAATCTGCTTCTTTTGTAACAATAAATGCTGTTAACTTTTGATGCGATGTATGGATGTCGTCGACAACTCTAGACATAGCATAATTAGAAATAATTGTATACAAAGCACTTTCCCAACTGAAATAAAATCCAGCCGTTAAAATAATAATCATATTTGTTGATAACATTAATGAACCGACTGTTTTACCTGTCGTTTTAGCTAGAACAAGTGCGATGATATCCATCCCACCAGTTGAAAAACCAAATTTTAATGCTAATCCAACCCCAATACCACTTATTACACCACCAAATAATGCTGCCATTAATGGATTAGTTGATAATTGATGAACGGGTAAAATTACCGTAAAGAGAGATGAAGAAGCGACGGTCAGTACACTATAATATGTAAATGAACGTCCTACTTTATACCAGCCTAATATACCAATTGGAATATTTATTAACATAATTAGATATCCAGTACCAATTTTAATATGAAATAGATCATAAAAAATAGCAGAAAGTAATTGGGCAATACCATTGGCACCAGCTCCAAAAATATTTCCTGGAATCAGAAAGAAATTAAGGGATAATGCAATTAATAATCCCGAAAATACAATTATAACTAGTCGTTTATTTTTATCAGAAATTGATAACTTCATAAATCTCCCTCCTATTATATGTGACTCTTTTCATTTTACCTTTTATTAAACAATAATATTAATAAAATGAGTAATCTCTCATTTTAAATTTCTATTAAACTAACCTTATACAGCGTAACCGGTTAAATACGAATATTTATTTACAAATGGCGTTTAAAAATAGCAATTAAATGATAAAATGGTAATATCTAAATTTATTTACTGGGAGGAGAAATATCCATGACGACAGACCCTTTTAATTTTTCAGCATGTACAAGTGTTTTAGCTGGTTCTAAAGCAACTGCAGATGGGTCGACTTTTATTGGCCGTAATGAAGATGCAAAAACAGCATGGCCAAAACATTTTGTTATTCATGCTCATACAGAATTTGAACAATCACCTTTATTTGAATCACCAGATAATCACTTTAAAATGCCATTACCAAAAATTCGTGGTAAATATTCAGCTACTCCTGAATGGACACCAAAATTTGGTGTTTTTGAAGAAGATGGCTTTAATGAATATGGTGTGGCTATGAGCGCTACTGAAAGTGCATACGCTAATAGCCGGGTTCTCAGTTACGATCCCTTACTAACTGAAAACGGAATTGGTGAGGAAGCAATTGTAACAATTACTCTTCCCTATATTCACTCCGCAAAAGAAGGTGTTAGTTACCTTGGATCATTAGTAGAAAAATACGGTTCAAGTGAAACAAATGGTGTCTTGTTCTCTGATCAAAAAGATGTTTGGTATATGGAAATTGCAACCGGTCACCATTGGGTTGCGCAACGTATTCCGGATGATTCTTATGCAGTTGTTGCCAACCAACTAGCTATTCAAGAAATTAACTTTACTGATTCCGCTAATTTTATGTTTAGTTCTGGTATTCAGAAATTTGTTTCTGATAATCATTTAAATAACCAAAAAGATTCATTTAATTTTAGAGATATCTTTGGAACTCATGATCAATCTGATGCCATTTACAGCACACCAAGAGTTTGGTATGGCCAATTACTTTTAACACCATCAGTTGCTTCACAAGATCCTATGAGTATGAATTTACCGTTCATTCGTCAGGCTGATCATTTAATTCAACGTGAAGATTTAGAACAAATTCTTGGCTCACATTTCCAAGGAACTCAATATGATCCGATTGGAACTGGTTCAATCAGTGATAAACATAAATTCAGACCCATTAGTTTAGCAAAAACACAAGAGTCTCATATTTTACAAATTAGACCTGATTTACCTTTTGAAATTGGTGGTATCCATTGGCTATCAATGGGTGTTACGGCTCAAAGTGCTTATGTACCTTTCTTTGCTGGTATTACGGATACACCGGAGAATTATAAAATTGGTACCGATGTATATGATGACAAATCTGCTTACTGGTTATATAAACAATTAGGTATTTTGGTTGATTCACATTACTTAGAATTTAGCTCATTACTGAAAGATCTCCAAAAAGATTTAATTATCCAATTCAATGCCTCCGTAAAACGGATTCAAACAGAGGCAATTTCTAAAAGTGGTACAGACCTAACAGATTTTTTAACTGAAGAAAATCTAAAAATTACTGAAGCTGCTGAAATCAAGGTTAAGGCCTTAATTAGTCAGCTAATTACATTATCAACTGACCTATCACCATTAAATTTTAAAACTGACCAAAACTTATAAATATAAGAAACCGAAAGGAATTACAAAAGTCTTATGGACAAACAAAAGAAAATTTCCCTAACAAGTTTCATTTTAATGATTTTTACAACTATTTTTGGATTTGCAAATACTCCCGTCGCCTTTATTCAAATGGGTTACGCTAGTATTATCTGGTACGTTTTAGCAGCATTCTTCTTTTTCTTACCAACTGCTTTGATGTTTGCAGAATATGGTTCAGCTTTAAATGAATCAAAAGGTGGCATTTATTCTTGGTTAGCTGAATCAATTGGCCCCAAACTTGCTTTCACAGGAACATTTATTTGGCTTTTTGCATGGATTGTCTGGATGGTATCAATTGCATCTAAAGTTTGGATTCCACTTTCAACAATTTTTTCTGGAAGTGATCAAACACAATCTTGGGCTATCTTTGGCCTATCTTCAACACAAACTATCGGTATTCTTGCAATTCTTTGGATTGTGCTAGTTACCTTTGTCGCTAGTCGAGGTATCAGTAGTATTGCCAAGATTTCTTCAGTTGGTGGTATTGCTATTTTAGGTTTAAATGCTATCTTTTTACTATTAAGTATTGTTATTTTAATTGTTAATCATGGTGCACTCCAAGAACCATGGCATGGTATGACAAGTATTATAACTTCTAGAAATCCTAGCTATCAATCACCTATCGCCCTAATTTCATTTATTGTTTTTGCCATCTTTGCATACGGTGGTATGGAATCAGTTAGTGGTGTTACAGATAGTATTAGAAATCCTAAGAAAAATTTTCCAAAGGGTTTAATCATTTCCACTTTATTAATTCTTTTTGCTTACTCAATCTCAATCTTCTTCTGGGGTGTTAGTACAAACTGGAGTAAACTTGGTGGTCAAAATGCCAACTTAGGTAACATCTCTTACATATTGATGGAAAACTTAGGTAATTTTGCAGGTCAAAGCTTTGGTATGAGCGCAAGTGCTTCGACAATTTTTGGTCATACACTTGCTAGAATTACTGGTTTAAGTATGTTCATGGCTTATACAGGTGCATTCTTCGTCTTGATTTACTCACCACTCAAATCATTTATTCTTGGAACACCTAAGGATATCTGGCCAGCAAAAATGACGAAATTAAATAAGCATAGTATGCCTGAATTTGCAATGTGGATTCAAGCTGCCGTCGTTATTGTCATTATCATGGCTGTTTCATTTGGAGGTTCAAATTCAACATTATTCTATTCAAAATTAACGTTAATGGGAAATATCTCAACTTCTGTACCTTATCTATTTTTAATTGGTGCATTTCCATTCTTTAAAAAACGTCAAGACTTAAATCGACCTTTTGAAGTTTATAAGAATAGAACACTTACAAATATTATTACTATTGTCGTCTGGTTAGTTTTAGCCTTTGGAATTATTTTCACTGTTATCAGCGATACATTAAGTAATGCTCTCTGGATGATATCTGGTCCTGTCCTTTCTGGACTAGTTGCTTTCCTTTACTACACACGTTATGAGAGAAAAATTAAAAAATAAACTAAAAAAAATCGTAAACAATTTTTATTGTTTACGATTTTTTATTAGTTTTTAACAAGACTTTCTAAGCTAACATTACCTGTTAATAGTCCTGAATTATCTCCATGTAATGCTAAACTGTTGAATCGTTCATTAACGACAAGTTGCATGTTCTCATCCATATAAGTTTTGCTGTACCCTTTTACTCTAATGGGACCTAAATCTGAATCAATTGTTCCATCATATGCCTTGCTATCGTTCTGGTCATCAATTACTAACATTCTAAAGCTTGAATCTAACGTACATGTTCCTTCATTTGATAAAGCACCAACACCATCGTCAAAATCAAGCAAGATTTCTGAATCATTACCCATAAGTTTCATAATCTTGCTTTTTGCGTCTTCACTTATTTTTAAATACATGAAATTACCAGCTTTCTTATTTAATAATTACATTGTACACCACTGATTATTTTAGACAAGCATGACGACTCAGGTTCATCATGGTATGATAGTTCTAATTAGAAAGAGAGGAATATAATGACCAAAATTAGTATAGTAAACAACTTATTTGATAGTAGTTCACAATTTAAAAGTTCACATTCAATCTTTCAATTTAACGTTAATTCACAACTAAATGAACAAGCAGACGCTCTTTTTCTTTCATACTTCTCAATAGATATCCATGAAAAAATTCTTGAATCTTCTATGATGCAAAAATTACCTATCTATTTATCCAAAGAGGCATTTGAATTAAAACAACAATTTGTCTTACTAGGTAAAATTAGTGAAACACACTTAAATTACAAAATTATTCCGATTAACACCGCACTAACTATTGGAGATTTTACAGTGATTGGTTTTTTATCAGATTCAGTACACACGGGTTCATTAGCTTTTTTAGTAGAAGATGAAAAGCAGAAGTACTCCTTCTTAGCTGGTGATACTCGCTTAGCTGGACCTCATAAAAAGAGAACGAAGAAATGGATTCACGACTTAAACCGACTACCTTTAGATGTTCTAATTTTAAATACTGTCGACACAACAGATACTAATTACTACACTGAAATTACGATTCTAGATCATCTCATTAAACTTTTAAAAGTCGAAGAATTAACTGCTATTAACGTTGCCAACGAAAATCTTTATTTAATTCATAAGTTAGCGACAGTAGCTAACAAGTTAGAAAAAATAATCGTACTAGATAAGCCAACCTCCCAATTATTGACGTATTTTTATCCTGATTCAGAAGTGATTTCATTAAATGATGCTACTTCTGTAGGAATTAAAAGGCATCCTGAGAAATATATCTTGGTAAATATAGAAAATAAGTTAGGCGATTTTAATTTGTCTACCCAAAATAGCTATTCACTGACCGATTTATTGGAAAATAATAAAGATAGTCTCCCAATCAATTCACATTTATCTTCATTAGAAGTACCTGAATTGTTAAATCGATTAACGCATAAACCTAAGCAACTTATATTGATAGACCAAAATTTTAACAATACTATTGTAACTTATTAATATTTATTCTATGGTATATTTATTAATCATTTAAAAGGACGTGAATTTGTTGGTTTTTTCTTATTTTAAAAATCCTAAAAAACATGAATTATTTTTAACCTTCTTATTAGGAACATTAAGTGCTTTTGGTCCATTATCATTGGACATGTATTTACCAGCATTACCAGTTATTCAACAACACTTACATACAACTGCATCGCTTACCCAGTTGACGATTACGACTTGTTTACTTGGATTGGCGCTTGGCCAATTAATAGTTGGACCCTACAGTGATAAAATTGGCCGTAGAAAGCCATTACTTTTGGGACTCATCTTGTTCGCTGTTACCTCTATCATCGCAGCAACAAGTCAGAATATAACAATTTTGGTTATTATCCGGTTATTGCAAGGTTTAGCGGGATCTGCTGGTCTTGTAATCTCTCGAGCAATTGCTAGAGACCTATACACCGGAAAAAAATTAACCAGTTTTTTCTCGCTCTTAATGGCTGTTAATGGAATTTTCCCGATTATTTCGCCCATACTTGGCAGTTTTATTCTAAAATTCACATCTTGGCGCGGTATCTTTGTTATCTTAACTGTAATTGGTTTTCTTTTATTTCTTCTTGTATTAGTGACGTTACCAGAAACTAACCAGATTGTGCCAGAGAAGTCGCAATCAAATACTGGTGATTCAACGAAAAAAATTCTTAAAAGTTTAATTTTTGATAAATTTTTCTTGAGTTATGCTCTAATTCAAGGCTTTATCTCAGGTGCAATGTTCTGTTATATTTCTGGATCATCATTTGTTTTACAAAATCTTTTTGGTCTATCCTCTAATATGTTCAGTTTAGTCTATGCAATTAATGGTTTAGGTATCGTTATAATGTCTCAATTAAGTTCACGAATTTCAGATACTTTTTCTGAACAGACTGGTCTAAAATTAGGTGTTTACCTTGCCTTACTTGGTAGTCTACTATTAACGACCTCATTATTTATTAGTAACTCGTTATTACTAGTGCTCATCAGTTTATTTTTAATTGTTTCAATGGTTGGTATCGTAAATACAACGGCCTTCTCATTAGCTATGCAGAAACAAGGGCAACACGCAGGAAGTGCTTCTGCCATACTTGGTGTTGGTATGAATCTAGTTGGAAGTATTCTTTCTCCATTCGTTGGGATTATGGGGGATCATTCTTATGTTCCAATGACAATTTTAATCTTACTGTGTGAAATTTGTGCCTTGGTCATTTACTTAAATATTTCCACAAAAAAAGCAGAACTATAAGTTCTGCTTTTTTTGTGGAAATATTAGTTTGTATAACGCAAAAACTTAATAATATAACTCTTTAATTATTTATACTAAAGGTGTGACATCTGATTTTGTACAGCTGTAACCTTTATGTAAAATGGGTACTATCTACAAATTGGTACTACCAACCATATTTTTAAAGCTTATTTTATCTACTGATATATATTATTTATTTTCTGTTAAACCCAGTTTTATTTGACATTCTGGACAATATCCAAACGTCTCGACATGTGTACTTTCAATTATATAACCACTTTTATTTTCCGCCTCTTGCTCTGCCTCATGAAAAGTTAATTCTGTAAATATATCTGTTATTTTGCCACAGTTAAGACAGATAGCATGATAATGTGGAATACCAAAATAATCGTAGCGCATTTTACCATCATCGCCATTAGACAATTCTATCACTAATTTTTGAGCAACTAATATTTGTAACGTATTATAAACGGTAGCTATGCCTAACCCTACGCTTCCATCTTTAATTCCGTTAAAAATTTGTTCAACAGATGGGTAGTTATGTTGCGTTACTAAATATTCAAGAATTATTTTACGCTGTGGTGTTATACGTACGCCACGTTCTTTTAAAATTTCTAAAGCCTGGTCAAGATTTTTATCGATCAATTTAACGACCCCCATTTTCTTAATTCACTCTGTTCATTATCTCATATTTCATAAAATATGTGGACTTTATCTATTGAATTGATTTATAATGATTATATATTTAGAATCATTATAACAAAGGAGAGAGAGTTATGTCTAAAAAATTATCTTTATCTCAGAAAATAAATGTTTTAAGAGCTAGTGTTATGGGAGCTAATGATGGTATTCTTTCCGTTGCTGGGATTGTCATTGGTGTCGCTGGCGCTACGAACAATAATTTTTCTATTTTCATTTCAGGTATTGCTGGTATGCTTGCCGGTACTGTCTCAATGGCTATGGGAGAATATGTTTCTGTAAGTACCCAAAAAGATTCGCAAGAAGTTGCTACTGCCAATTCCAAGTACAATCTAAAACATAATTATGATAAGGAATATAATTATGTTTATCAAAAATATTTTAAAACAGGTATTTCTTCATCCTTAGCATTAAAAGCTACAGATGAAATGATGTCGGCTAACCCATTAGATACTATTGTACGTGAAAAATATGGCTTTGATCCTAACGTCTATACGGATCCTTATGCGGCTGCGATTGCATCAATGATTTCTTTTCCGATTGGATCATTGCTGCCCCTACTTGCAATTACTTTATTCCCTGCTGAATTTAAGGTCATTGCCACATCTATTTCTGTCATTATTGCACTAGCTATCACAGGATTTAGTGCTGCAACTTTGGGTAACTCAAATCGGACAAAATCAGTTATTCGTAATATTATTTCTGGTATTTTAACAATGCTAGTCACTTACTTTATTGGTACTTTATTTGCTCATTAGGAAAGGACACTTAATTTCATGACATCTGAAACCAAAATTAAACAAAAAAAATACAAAACAATGGATGAAAAACTTAATTCACTTCGTGCAGGTATACTAGGATCTAATGATGGTATTTTAACTGTTGTAGGTGTCCTGTTCAGTGTTGCAGCAGCTACAACAGATAATTTCATTATTTTCATCGCTGGGTTAACTGATCTAATAGCTTGCGCATTTTCTATGGCAGCTGGCGAATATGCCTCTGTCAGTTCACAAAGTGACACCGAAAAAGCAGCTGTTGCCGTCGAAAAACAGCGTATGATTACGAGTCGTACTGATCAAATTCATGATGTTCAAAATTTTTATACGGCTAAGGGCGTTTCTGAAGAAACCTCTTTTGAAATTGCTACAGAATTAATGCAAAAAAAGCCACTAGAAACGATTATTAATGTTAAATACGGTCTCGAATTAGGACACTATATGAACCCTTGGGATGCCGCTTTTTCCTCACTAATCTCTGCAGCTTTAGGTGGTATTTTCCCACTACTTGCCATTATTATATTACCAAACAATTGGAAAATGATAGGTACAATTATTGCGGTTTCAGTAGCTGTAGCTTTAACTGCCTTTATTAGCTCCAAATTAGGTGATGGTAAAATTAAAGTTGCCATTATACGAAATATTATCATTGGTTTAATAACCATGTTAATTCATTATGGAATTGGCCAGTTTTTTTAGACATATCATTATGAAACCCCGCCCAAACTAGTTAAATATTTTTTCCCAACTTATTTGTTGTCATAGATACATTTTATATAGCGCATTAGCTTTCAAAATGTTTATAAATTTTGAACTAAACCACTTTATACTCTTAAAATTCATACAAAAAAGTTCTAATCACTTAGCGATTAGAACTTTTTTAATATCATTGATCAGCAATAGTTAACAAAGGCCTATATTTTATACTACTTTCAATAATTAAATACAACACTCGCCATCGACATTGTCTGTTTAATTGATATACTGTACATATTTAAGATCATTAAGACTATTTTTACAATGTGCAACTATACATAGTTCATCACAATAATAATCAAGCACTACTCTAAATTTTCTTATCATCTGGTCCACTATTTTTAGAATTTTGGGAAGCAATAATATACTGTTCAATTAAAGCAACAATTTGCTTATTTTGTGGTAAATCAGAATGTTCCGATTCATTTCCTGTGACAGTTATTTCTGTATAGGATTTCGCTTGATTTTGATAAATATATTTTCCGGCATTAACACTTTGATATGGAACAATTCCATCATTATTGTAATTATCTGTTCCAGCAATCGAGTACAACACTAAGTTAGTTGGAATTTTTTTTCGATTCTTTACAAAATCCGCTAACATCTGTGTTCTTGTACTCTGATTAGTTTCTTCACCATTATATGGTGAACCTATCGTCATTAACGTATTAATTGAGGCCGCTTTATCATCAAAATATTCTTCTAAAAATGTCGTATAAATAAGACCTCCGTTAGAGTGCCCGATACCATTAAATTGATTAAATTTATATTTATCAGCAAGATACGTAAACGCTATATCAAACCATTTAGCTTGTTTTTTTATACTATTATAGCCATTCGAATTATCTTCAAAACCAACAACTATGAAAGGTTGCATATCTCGTTTAGCTATTTTACCAGTAATTTTAAGTTTTCCAGTTTTCTGAACCGTTATCTTTAACAAACTATGCGTTCGATTTGTTGAAGTATTTAAAACATCAATCAATTCATCAAATCGATCTTGATTTGCACTGCTTCCTGGTATTAAAATAACTGGATTTAACTTTGAATTATGAATAATTCGGCTTGTTTTGACCTTTTTAGTGTTCCATGTATTTGCCGGTACGATAACAGCTAAAAAACAAGCTAAGATAGCTATCCAAATAAACACGTATTTAACTATTTTCCGTTTATTTTTCATTTAGCTTACCTCCATCAATATTCATTGCCTTATTATTTAATTTTACAAACGGCATATAAATTAAAACTGTAATAATAAGCACAATTCCTGATACAACTAATGTACTCCAATACCCATCAGTTCCTAAAAATGCCATTAATGGTGCTGGAGTCGTTTCAGGTAAGCTGTAAACTGCTGGAGGTATCCACTTAAAGTAAATACAGAAGTACCCAATCAACATTGAAACGATGGGTGATAAGATAAACGGAACCATTAAAATAGGATTTAAAATAATTGGTAACCCAAACATCAATGGAAAATTAATATTCACAAAGCTTGGAATAATTGATATTTTTGCTATTTTACGACTATTTTTATTTTTAGACATTATCAATATTGCTATAATTAAAGATAAGGTCATTCCTGTTCCACCAAAGCTACCAAAACTGTCATAAATTGTATGTATAGAGATAGGAAAAGGTACACCAAAAGACGTGCCATGCTTTAACGCATAACTTAAGTTACTGACAACCGAAGTATCATCTAAGCCGCCTTGTGCAATTCCTAAAGAACCAGAAATTCCTATACCAGATAAAACAGTATTGAAAAAGGATAAAAATAAAATAGTTATAATTAAATGCCTTGATTTAACTTCTGTTAATCTAAACATAGAATATAAGAGACCATTCACACCGATTTGATTAACCAATGAAACTAACATGACTAGTCCAATTAAAATCCCCAATATTATCACTATCGGCAACAGACTCTCTAAACCACGAGAAATAAATGTATATTGATCTACTTTTTCTTGCTTATTTTTAGGTGAAAACCATTTAAAGATATATCCTACAAAGACCCCCAAAATCAGTGAGATAAAAATCCCTTTAACACCTAACTCTTGAATCAAGAATGTCCCCTGATCACTATCAGGGTTTAAACTTGATAAATTATAATTCAAAATAAGCATCCCGACTGCCCCAGTGAATCCTGCAATTTGTTCATCTTTTTTAAAGGACCGAGTCATGTATTTTGCGCTCAAAAAAGCTGTCATTACTGCGATAAAACTCATTGTAACTGTATTAATAATTTCGAATATATTTGTTATGATTTTTTCATAAGGTAACCATGATGAAATATTATATACTTGATTAAAGAACCCTTGTTCTGATAAAACGCTAGAACTAAGCGCCATACTAAAACTTCCAATAATAATAAACGGTAAGATAATTGCAAATGTTTTTTCAATTGCTTGATAAACAAAAGTTTTTTTAAAACGTAAATCAACTCTTAACAATTTTTGCGAAAACGTCACCCATAGTTTATTCATTGAATAACCCCCTTATCTATTTTTTATTATAAACCAATAGTAACCCAACAACAAAATGTTAATTATAAACTTTGAGGGTGTACACTTTCTGGTGTTGGTAAAATAAAATTCATCAACACCAGTTTTTTATTCTGAAAACAAAAAAAGAGGCCACCGGCCCCTGCTATGATTAAGTTGCAAAACATAATCAAAAGCGAGGGATGCTGATGATCACAATTAATTCCGCACTATTACTATTAGGAACAGAAGACGAAAATATTAAGAAAATTAACGTTTCCGATGATTTTGTTAGAATAGTATCACGTAAAAGAAAAGTTAATATCATAGATGCACCATTAACATACATACCTCCAAGAGACCCAGATTGTGGCTATTTAACTATGATCAAAAATGGAACACGTTTAGTTAATGCTAGAATTTCTAGCGTAAATGGCTATGAATTTCATTTGCGATTACGGAACCAACGCTTTATTTGGGCTTCATGTCAAAGTGCGATTGATGCTGAAACACATAATTTTGTAGCGATACTGCCTAATCGTTTTAACAGTGTTATTAAGGAACATTTTTTTAATGCATATATTCTAAAAGAAAGACAATTTGTAACCTCTGTTGTTGTAGACCTGAATGCTCAATATCAAAGTATCATTCATCAACTATTCCCAAATGCTTAAATAATTATTGATCGTTTTCATTTAGTTTAACTGGCTGGTAAAGCCTTAGATTGTGTTCGTATAGATACTTTAAATCAGATAATTGATCATAAAAATAGAGAATATAAATCTTTAAAAACTCAGTTATTAGAAAACTATCAACCAAATAACAGTGAAATGGATACTGTAATAACCACTTTCATAAAGAATCCACATTATATTGAAAATATTTTTATCTTCAACTTATTAAAACGGTCCTATAGAAGGACTTAATCGAAAAATTAAAACACTTAAACGTAGCAGTTACGGTTTCGGAAACTGACATCATCTTTTTGAAAGAATTTTATTAATTCATAACTAAAAAAAGGAAATCCTTTTGGATTTCCCTTAATTAGATTAGACGTTTATTGTCTCACCATCACTATTTGACGCAGACCCAATTTAATCTACGCTTTTGATTATAAACAAAAGCCCTAATGTAATTCCCCATTCTATTACCAATATAATAATCAGTTCCCACAAAGGAATTATAGTTAATAACAAAAATGCACCACCTGGGAGTGAAAGTACTAATATACTCACTGTAATAATAAAAAAATATTTCCAAAAACGTTTTAAATATCTATTAGGCATTATAGCTAGGATTATTAACAATAAAAATGTTAATAATCCCATGACCACTGCCAAATCGTCCCATAATGTGCCTCCAAAATAATATGAAAATGGCGCTAATTTTCCATGTATTACTATACTTGGATAAATGAGACCACCATAACATAATCCACTAAAAAGAAGTAGTCCCCGAAGTATCCATCCGCTTGCTTCTTTAATTACTTTCATTTTAAAACCCCTCTCTCAGATTATTATGATGTTATTTTATGAATATCATTTGGCTTGAACGGACTACTAAAATTGCCAAGCAATCCATAATGTTTCTTTTTTCTATATGCCTCAACATGAGCACCCTTTTTGTATATTGCTGAAAAAAATCTTTCTTGCTCGCATGCTTTGCTTTGTCATCTTATGCAATCATTTCAGTAAGAGTAGTTTTAGCACCCGGCTTAACTTGATTTTCATATACAGGCCAAATAGATGAACTACACAAATCATAAAACTCTTGATAGTTCATATCCTATTGCTTAATTTTACCCTCTTTGACTCCTATATTATATGCTTTAGTTATATCACGGCTCATAAATGTATCCTGAGCATAAATATGATTAGGTACTAATAATACTGAACAAAACTTCATTAAAATAGCTATTACTTTAATACTTTTTCATTAACAACAATCTAACGCTATCATAATTTTAATGTTACTTCAAATAATTTAACTATAATATTAATCTAAGTTAATACTTTAAAAACTTAAAAAAGCCAGCCTCTTAAATTAATACTTTTTTCCGTAATGCACAAAAAGAATTAAAAAATTGATAAAAATATATCTATATGTTATTGAAAATATTAATTATAAACTTTAATTAGAAATCGAAAACTTATAATTTCTGCCCCTTTTCTGCCCCTTTTAGCGACTTTAATGCGACTTTTTGAAGCAAGGTTCAATTATATAGGTCTACCAAATTTTTAGACAAATAAAAAAGCCTTGATTACCAAGGCTTTTCAACGTCAATCTAACGGCGAGCTTCTTTAATACGAGCAGCTTTACCATTAAGGGCACGTAAGTAGTACAATTTAGCACGACGAACACGACCATGACGGATAACTTCAATTTTAGCAACACGAGGTGAATGCAATGGGAAAGTACGTTCAACACCGACACCGTTACTAATTTTACGAACAGTGTAACTTGAACTAATACCTTTACCACGGCGTTTTAAAACGACACCTTCGAAAAGTTGGATACGTTCACGTGTGCCTTCAACAACACGGGCGTGAACTCGAACAGTATCACCTGGGCGGAACTCAGGAATATCTGTACGTAATTGTGCTTCTGTAAGTTTTGCGATCATTGGACTCATAATTTGGATCTCCTTTTCAACAGAAATTCATTCACATTCACTATGCCAGCGGAATATCGTAATTTTATGTGGCTTTTAACCACTTTTAAAATTGTATCATATTACTTTATAGGCGTAAAGGTTATTTCCTTTACTTTCCAGATTTTATGTCAGCTAACCATTCAACTTGTTGTTTAGATAATTGAATATCTTTCAACAAATCTGGTCTTCTCTCAAATGTTCGTCTCAATGATTCTTTTTGACGCCATTCATCGATTAATTTATGATTCCCATTTGTTAGAACTTCAGGAACTTTCATCCCTCTAAAATCAGCTGGCCGTGTATATTGCGGATATTCTAACAAGCCGTTTGAAAATGAATCTCCGGGAGCAGATTCTTTATTGCCTAAAACTTCAGGTAACAATCGAACAGTCGCATCAATCATGACCATGGCTCCTAGTTCCCCACCCGTTAAAATGTAATCACCAAGTGAAACCTCATCAGTTACAAGTTCGCGGATACGTTCATCATAGCCTTCATAGTGACCACAAATAAATGTTAGATGTTCTTCTTTCGCAAATTCTTCAGCCACATTTTGGTCAAATTTACGTCCTGCTGGATCTAAAAGGATAACTTTACCTTTTGTGTCAGATTCCTTTTGAACAGCTTCTAAAGTGTCAAAAACTGGCTGTGCTTGTAATAACATACCTGCACCACCACCATATGGGTAATCGTCCACATGATTTTGTTTATCAGTTGTAAAATCTCTAAAATTAGTAATTTTTAAATCAAGAACGTCCTTATCAATTGCCTTACCAACAATTGATTGTTTCATGGGACCATCAAACATTTCTGGAAATAAACTCAAAACATCAATTTTCATATTTAGTCGTCCAATCCTTCTAAAAGTTCAACCGTTACAATATTGTTATCAATATCGACAGTTTTTATAACATCTTTAATAACTGGTAACAATAAATCACCCTGTCCCTGACGCTTAACAACCCAAACGTCATTAGCTCCTGGGCTTAAAATTTCATAAATAGAGCCAATTTTTTCTTCATTTTCATTTTGGACATCTAAGCCGATAATTTGATGGTAATAGTAATTACCTTCTTCTAATTCCCGAAGACCTTTATCAGCGACTTTAAGATCTAATCCTTTATACTTCTCAACCAGGTTAATATCTTGTAATCCTTCAAACGTCACGAGTTCAAAATTTTTATGATGTCTATAGGTCATAACCGTTAACGAAATAACTTGTTTTCCGCTCTTATCAAACAGATACAAGACGGTTCCCTTTTTAAAACGCTCAGAAACGAAGTCAGTTGTAGCCATAACTCTAACTTCTCCTTTGATTCCATGAGTATTGACGATTGTTCCTACTTGATAATAATCCATATTTACTCCTTTTTATTGTAAAATAAAAACTCCCAAACAAAACATTGCTGCTTCATTCAAGAGTTACTATTTTAATCTAATATGTTTAGACGCACTCGTTTCGAACTTGTTAAACGCACACCATAGATTATTGTTCTAATAGCTTGCGCAACTTGTCCGTGCTTCCCAATAATACGGCCAATATCATCTGAATTCACAGATAATTCAAAATAGACATAATGATCATCTTGTTTCTGTCCTATTTGGACATCATCAGGATTTTCAACAAGCGGTTTGACAATTGTTAAAATTAAACTTGTCACTTCTGCTTCAGTCATTTAATCGTCCTTATTTTTTAGAGAATTTAGCTTCATGGAATTTCTTCATGATGCCTGCATTTGAAAGAATGTTACGTACAGTATCTGATGGTTGTGCACCATTGTTCAACCAGTTTAAAATACTTTCTTCTTCAAGTGTTACTGTTTGTGGTTCTGTTAATGGGTTGTAAGTACCAACGTTTTCGATGAAACGGCCATCACGTGGTGAACGTGAATCAGCTACAACGACACGGTAGAACGGTCTCTTTTTAGAACCCATACGTTTTAAACGAATTTTTACTGACATTAATATACACCTCCTGATATCTACTTCAACAATAATTAATATACCAGTTATTTATCAGCTTGTAAAGGTTTTTTTCTTGACAGTTAAAATAAATTATCAAAATGTCCCTTAAGCCATACCAGTATTGGTTATTTAATGATTATTTTCTAGAGTTTTTATTTTTCTTCATACGTTTTTTCTTGTTTTTCTTGTTCTTACGAACCATAGAATTCATAGACATCTTAGCTAAGCGACCTGTTACGCCCTTGCCAAGCATCCCTTCCATACCTTCAAAATTACCGCTATTCATTTTCTTCATCATTTTCTTCATTTCGCCAAATTGCTTAATCATTCGGTTAACTTCAACAATTGGACGACCTGCACCAGCAGCAATACGTCGTCGACGACTGGGGTTCAAGATGTCTGGATTTTCGCGTTCTTTAGGTGTCATTGAGTATACTGTCGCACGCATATGGTCAATATCCTTGGGATCCATTTTAACATTCTTCATAGCTGGATTATTAGCCATCCCTGGAATCATCTTCATAATATCTTCCATAGGACCCATTTTTTGTAATTGATCCATTTGACTTAAAAAATCATTAAAATCAAATGTATTTTCTTGAAATTTTTCAGCCATTTTAGCTGATTCATTTTCATCAAAATCTTGTTGTGCTTTTTCAATCAGCGTGAGCATATCACCCATGCCTAAAATTCTTGATGCCATACGATCTGGATAGAATACGTCCAAATCAGTTAATTTTTCACCTTGTCCGATAAATTTAATTGGTTTACCCGTCACTGAACGAATTGATAACGCAGCACCACCACGAGTGTCACCATCTAATTTAGTTAAGACGACACCAGTAACATCTAATTGTTCATTAAAGCCTTTAGCAACATCTACCGCACTTTGTCCAGTCATTGAATCAACAGTCAAAAGAATTTCATTTGGGTTCGCTAAGGCCTTAATTTGAGCTAATTCGTCCATTAGCGTTTCATCAATTTGTAAACGACCAGCTGTATCAATAATAATGTAATCATTTTTATTTTCTGCAGCTTGTGCTAAACCTTGTCGAACAATTTCAACAGGGTTTACTTTTGTACCCAATTCAAAAACAGGTATTTCCAAATCTCGACCTAAAACTTGTAATTGGTCGATAGCAGCTGGACGATAAATATCGGCTGCTATCATTAAAGGTCTCGCATTTTCTTCTTTTTTTAATGTTAAAGCAAGTTTACCAGCTGTGGTTGTTTTACCAGCCCCTTGTAAACCAACCATCATAATAATTGTTGGTATTTTAGATGACTTGTTCAATGGAACAGCTGTTTCACCCATGACTTTAGTTAATTCTTCATTTACAATTTTGACGATTTGTTGTGATGACGTTAAACTCTCAAGTACTTCCGCACCAATTGCACGTTCACGAACAACCTTAACGAACTCTTTAACCACTGTAAAGTTAACATCGGCTTCAAGTAAGGCTAAGCGAATTTCACGCATAACCTCTTTTAAATCAGTTTCAGATATTTTACCTTTGCGACGGAGTTTCGTCATCGCATTTTGTAATCTTTCTGTTAATCCTTCAAATGCCATTTTTAACTACCTACCCTTACTCTTCGTCTAATTCTTCTAATTGATTAATTAGATCGGTTAATTTTTGATCCTCTTTATAAGTACTATCTGTGTATTGCTTAATTTGGTCTAATTTTTCATTACGTTGAATAAAATTATGATACAAATTCAACTTATCTTCATAATCTTCTAAAATTTTTTCTGTTCGTTTGATATTATCATAAACGGCTTGCCGACTAACATCAAAATTGTCCGCAATCTCACCAAGTGAAAAATCATCACCATAGTACATGGCCATATATTCAGCCTGTTTTTTAGTTAATAATGACTCATAAAATTCAAACAATGCATTTACTCGATTTGTTTTATCAATCGCCACTAAAAAAACTCCTTCGTTTTTGTTTCATTCAGTCCTACTTAGAAGGGTACCGATTTTAGCCCTAAACGTCAATAGCAAAAAGAAGTCCGATTAGTTTAATCTGACTTCTAAGATTATTCTTCTGTTGATTCAGGTTGTTCTTGAATAAGTCCTTTAAACAAACCATAAATGAAATCTTCTGCATTAAAATCACGTAAGTCATCCATTTGCTCACCTAATCCAGCAAGTTTTACTGGTAAATGCATTTCATTACGAATGGCTAACACGATACCACCACGAGCAGTTCCATCTAGCTTAGTTAATACAATACCACTCACATCAGTTGTTTCTTTAAATTGTTTAGCTTGGATTAAAGCATTTTGACCCATTGTTGCATCCAAAACAAGTAAAACTTCATGAGGTGCATCTGGAATTTCTCGAGAAATGATTCGTTTAATTTTATCTAATTCATTCATCAAGTTAACTTTATTCTGCAAACGACCAGCTGTATCAACTAGTAAAATATCGTAATCTTCTTCTTTGGCACGTTTTACCGCGTCAAAAATAACAGAGGCTGGATCACTTTTTTCTGGTCCACGAACGATATCGACATCAACACGACGGCTCCATTCAGCAAGTTGTTCTATTGCACCCGCTCTAAATGTATCTCCAGCAGCTAAGAGTACTTTTTTGCCTTCTTCATGATAACGGTGTGCTAGTTTCCCAATAGTTGTTGTTTTACCAACGCCATTAACACCAACAAATAAAATAACAGTTGGACCTGATTCAGCTTGCGCAATAGAATTATCTTCGTCTTTACCCTCTGATTCATACAAATCTACCAATTTTTCAATAATTGCTGCAGAAACAGCATCTGGATTGCTTACATTTCTTAATTTAACTTCTTCTTGTAACTCACGGCTAATTTTCATAGCCGTTTCAAATCCAACATCAGCTTCAATTAAAGTTTCTTCTAACTCTTCAAAAAAATCTTCATCGACTGTTCTAAAATTAGCAAACAGTGAGTTTAAGCGTTGTCCAAAGGTTTTTCTTGATTTTTCAAGGCCTTTATCATATTTTTCTTGTTCAGATGATTCTGGTTCTTCACCTGTAAAAGCTTGCTTAATTCTACTAAATATTCCCATCTGTAGCGCCTCCTAATCTTTTATTAGTATATCAAACCGTTTTGTCTAATGATACCGAAACCATTTTAGAGATACCAGACTCTTGCATTGTAACACCATACAAAATATTAGCTTCAACCATTGTTCCATTTCGATGCGTTATCACAATAAATTGCGTTTCTTGATGAAATGATTTTAGATAACTAGCAAATCGAGCTACATTTGCATCGTCAAGCGCAGCTTCTGCTTCATCCAAGATACAAAAAGGAACTGGTTTTACTCTTAAAATAGCAAATAGTAGCGTAATTGCGGTCAAAGCTTGTTCTCCGCCAGAAAGTAAACTCAAACTTTGAACTTTTTTACCAGGCGGCTGCGCTAGAATATCAATTCCAGTTGTTAAAAGATTTTCTGGATCAGTTAATTCTAATCTAGCTTTACCACCACCAAACATAACAGGGAATATCTCCTCAAATTTCTTAGAGATATCAATAAAACTAGCTTTAAATCTTTTTTCAACTTCAGTATCCATATCCATCATAGTTTTCTTTAATTGTTCATCGGCTTCTAATAAATCATTTTGTTGGTCTAATAAGAATGAGTAACGTTCATTAACTCTTTCAAATTCATCAATCGAGGCCACATTAACCTCACCAATTTCTTTTAGCCCTTTTCTCAATAATTTTTGTTGCGCCAAAATTTGTTCAAGAGGTTGCTGACTTTCTAATTTTTCAGCCTCTTCAAAAGTCTGTTGAAAATCACTAGCTAGCTTAGCTAGAAACTCATCAAGCGACTCATTAAGTTGTTGTTGTTGATTTTCAGCTTTGATTTTATCTGCAATAATATTTCTCTGCAACTCAGATAAACGAGATAAATGGCTATTTTCTTCAGTTAAAGTTTGATTAATATTAGTTCTGTTCTTTTTAAAATCAGCTAACTTTAAATCGGCTTCTTCTGCTTGCCTTTGAAATTCTTGTAATTCTTTTTGGATATCTTTTTCTTTCACCTGACTATTTTCGGTATTTCTGAGTAAGTCTTGATGTTGTTGATTTATCAATGTAGCTTTATCAACTAATTCCTGAATATCGTTATTCAGCAGCATAACATTAGCGTGTTGCTGTTTTAATTGTTCTTGGAATACTAATAAACTTTCACGATGGTTTTGTTTCTTAACTTGTTGCTGCTGTTCAAATTGATTACTATTTTTTAATTGTAAGTCAATATCAGAAATATCATTATTTGCTACTTGTATTTGTCGTGCTAATTCAATAATTTTTTGTTCATTGTCTTTAAATTTTATTTGGTTATTAATTTTATCAGTTTGATTTTTTTCAAATTCATCATATTTTTCAGTCGTTTTAAGTTCTTGCTGTTCTAAAATTAACCGACTAGTTGTTAATTTAGATTGTGTTGTTTGATATTGACTTTTTAAATCAACAACAATCAATTCAAGCGACTCGATCATTTCTTTTTGCTTTTCAACAGTCACTCTAGCTTCATTGCCACGAACTTCACGAGCCTCTAATTCTTGTTGCATTTTTTGGATACTTTCATCTAATTGTAGAATAGTTTGCTTCTGATTTAACAATCCACTGGTATGTTGCTGTTTACCACCAGTTATTGCACCACCTGCATTTATTACTTCTCCAGTCCGTGTGACAACTTTAACTCGATGATTCAAATCACGACTAACTTTAATTGCCGTATCCATATCTTCAACGATAATTGTTGTCCCTAGCAAATACTGACTAATTTCAATAAATTGAGGTTCAACTTTAATTAACTCTGACGCAATACCGATGACTCCTTCATACTTTAAGACGAAACGTTGTGCATCACCGATAGAACGTCCCTTAATAGCTGAAATAGGCAAAAATGTTGCCCGACCAAATTTATTATCCGTTAAAAATTTAATTGCATTCTTTGCAACAGACTCTTCTTGCACAACTACCTGTTGTAATTGCGCACCCAATGCTGTCTCTATTGCTTGATTAATTTCCTTTGGGACCGTAATTAATTCTGCCACTGAACCATATAAACCAGGAAACTTATTTTTTTCTTTTAAAATTGCTTTAACGCCTTGATAATAGCCGTTATAACTATTTTGCGTCAAAAGTAGATTATCCTTTTTATTTTTCGCCTGTACTAAAACGTTTGATGCTTCAAACCATCTACGTTGCTGTGCCTCGTAAGAATCGTTATTTTTTTTCAAGGCAATCTTTAATTTAGCTAATTCTTTTTCTTCATTAATTAATTTATTATCAATCAAATTAAATTCAGTTTTTTTAGTTTTAAAATCGTTTTTTGCTTGTGTTAAATACTCTTGTTCAGTAGCTAATAAGTCATCATTAACCTTAGCCTGTGAATCAAAATTTAATGTTTTTTGTAAAAACTCATTCTCACTTTGTAATCGTGTACGTTGTTGAATAGTATCATTAACAACGCGCCTTAATTCTTTTGAACGATCTTGTCCAGAAATATCCGCTGTTTCTAACGTTTTATCAATCGCTTCAATAAACATGTTCTCATCAGTAATATTTTTCTGTAAAGCTAATGACCGCTTATCTAAATTAGCTAATGACTCTTGTTTCAAAATAATTTGTTCATTCACCGATTCTTGTTCTTTTTTTAATTCTGTTATTTTTTGCTTTTCAAAATCTTTTTTTTGAGTTGATATATTACTTTGACCCATCAACCGTTCTTTATTAATTGTTAAATCTAATAGTTTGTTTTGTGTATGATCAATCATTTTTTCAATATTCTCTAGTTCTGAGCGATAACCTGCAATTTCATGTTCTTTTACAGTGACCTTAGTCTTATAATCACTATCCATTTCAAGTAACTTATCTAACGAATGTGTGACATCCCTTTTTAGTTGCGATTGCCTTTTAATTTCTTTAACCAACCGACTAAGTTCTAACTCATCAAATTGCTTTTTTTGAGATAAATAATCCTTTGCCAAACTACTTTGCTCACGTAAAGGTTCAACTTGTCCTTTAAGTTCAAAAATAATATCAGAAACCCGGTTAAGATGACCTTTTGTTTCTTCTAATTGGCGAGTGGCAATATTTTTTTCTTGTTTATATTTTAAAACACCAGCAACTTCTTCAATAATCGAACGTCTGTCTTCGGGCTTACTATTAAAAATTTCAGCAACTCTACCCTGAGAAATGATTGAAAATGACTCTTTTCCAAGACCAGTATCCATGAATAGATTGGTTATATCTTTAAGACGACACTGCTTTTGATTAATTAAAAACTCGCTGACACCATCTCTAAATAATCGTCTTGTAACGGTTATTTTTTCAGGATTATCTTGAATATAAAAATCAGAATTATCAAAAATAATACTAACTTCAGCACGATTAACTGCTGATCTGTTCCCTGAACCAGCAAATATAACGTCAGGCATTTTATTTCCACGTAAATTTTTGGCTGATTGTTCACCAAGTACCCAGCGAATTGCTTCAATAATATTACTTTTACCGCTACCGTTAGGACCGACAATACCAGTCATCCCGTCTTTAAATTCAATTGTTGTTTTGTCTGCAAATGATTTAAAACCATTAATGACTAAAGACTCTAATTTCATCCGTCACTAACCCCCTGAACATTTTTACTTTCTGAGTAATCCTAATGCATTACTTGCTGCTTGTTGTTCTGCAACTTTTTTAGAATGTCCTGCCCCTTGTCCAATGATTTTGCCATCAGCACTGACAGACATAACATATTGTCTGTCATGCTCTGGACCAAGGTCATCAACAACATCATAGGTAATGACAACATCACCATCTTTTTGTAAAAACTCTTGTAGCGACGTTTTATAATCCATAACATGGTCAAACCAGCCTAAGTCTAATTTTGGAAAAATAACTTTCCTGATAAATGTTTCAACAGCTAATTTACCTTGATCTTGATAAAGCGCTCCTACAAAAGATTCAAAAATATCACATAATAACGCAGGTCTTTGACGTGCATTTGATTTTTCTTCACCTTTACCTAAACGAATAAATTCATCAAATCGGCATTCTTTAGCAAATGCGCTGAAACTCTCTTCACATACCATTGCAGCTCTTAGACGCGTTAATTTCCCTTGTGGCAGCATTGTATACCGCTGATATAAATATTCTGAAACTGTTAATTGTAAAACAGCGTCTCCTAAAAATTCAATTCGTTCATAAAATTTTAAATTTTCTTTGGGATGTTCATTTACATATGATGCCTGTGTGAATGCTTCATCTAATAAATCCGTATTCACAAATTTAATATTAAAATCTTCTGCTAACATTTCATTTAAACCTTTAATCATTATTATCCTCCGTTATTATCATTATTGCTCTTACAATTATACCTGTTTTAATCACTAAAAGGTACTCCATACAAAAAAAGCGCTGACAAATATCATTGTCTAACGCTTTTAATGAACGATTTAATATACGTGTTGAATTATTATTTTTGGTTAGCTTTAATAAAAGTGACAACGTCTCCGACAGTTGTTAAACTTTCTGCATCTTCATCAGAAATTTCTGCACCAAATGTATCTTCAAGTTCTAAAACGAACTCAACAACATCAATTGAATCTGCATCTAAATCCTTTTTAAAATCTAAGTCATTCGTAATTTTTTCTACTGGCAAATCAAAATGTTCGTCTATAATTTTAACAATTTTTCCAAAAATTTCTTCTTCTGTCATTCCAATAGCCTCCTTTTGAATCATGACGTAATTTTAACCATTTTTCAGAGAAATGTCTAGTTAATTTTATTTTCACTAGTTTCCTTTTCAAAATAGTTAACAATATTAGGTACTACATCTGTATTAACCATATCATTGATTTGGTTAATTGTGTAATAAACAACTTCAGCCTTACTTGATCCATGTGATTTTACAACTGGTGCTTTAATACCTAGTAAAACCGCACCGCCATACTTAGGTGAATCCATTTTATTCTTCAATTGTTTTAAACTTGGTTTCAGTAAAAGTGCACCAATTTTAGCACGCAAGCCACCACTCATAATGGCACTTCTGAGTAATGAAAACATTCCTAAAGCTGTCCCTTCAACGGATTTTAAAACAGCATTACCTGTAAATCCGTCAGAAACAACAATATCAGCTTTACCAGAAAGCAAATCATTAGATTCAATATTACCCACAAAATTTAATTCGGTATCGTTTTGTAATAATTGGTACGCTTCTTGCGTCACTTTGTTGCCTTTATGTGGTTCTGTCCCATTATTTAATAAACCAATTTTAGGATTACTAATATGGCGAACATTTTTAGCGTAATAGTTACCTAAGACAGCATATTGATGCAAGTGTTCAGGTTTACTATCCGCATTGGCTCCAGCATCTAATAAATTTACAGTATTATCACTAGAAATAACTGGCAATGTTGCTAATAAACCAGGTCGTGGAATACCCTTAATACGGCCAATTATAAACAAACCAGCAGCAAGTAGTGCCCCTGTATTACCGCATGAAAATACGGCATCATTCTCACCATCTTTAACAGATTGAGCTGCTAAGACCATTGATGCTTTTTTCTTTGAACGAATTGCCTTAACTGGTTCATCATTCCCATCAATTTCCTCATCCGTGTGAACAATTGTGATATTTTTATCATCTTTTAAGAATTCACGAATTCTTTTTTCATCTCCGTACAACGTAAATTGAATGGTGCTATCTTCGTCTCTAGCACGTTCAACGCCCTCGACGATTGATTGCGGTGCAAAATCGCCGCCCATTGCATCAACTGCTAACTTCATAATTATATTCTCCTAACTTATTTAATCGAATTTTAAATCTGTATTTTGATGGTTTTTTAAATAATCGTTTAGTGGTTTAAATTCAGGATTACTTTCAAAGTCATCTCTAAAAACTATTTCGTGCGCTTCTTGTTGGGCCACTTGTAATGCATTGATATCACCTATGGGATCACCGATTTTAAAATCAGGTATTCCAGATTGCTTACGGCCTAATACATCGCCAGCACCTCGCAACTCTAAATCTTTTTGCGAAATGACGAAACCGTCTGTTGTCTCTGTCATAATTTGCATGCGCTGTCTTCCAAAATCATTTTTAGGATCAGCAATTAAAATACAATAAGATGCTTTCTTACCACGGCCAACCCGACCTCGTAATTGATGTAATTGCGCTAACCCAAACCGTTCAGCATTATGAATCATCATCACAGTAGCATTAGGTACATCAACGCCGACTTCGATAACCGTTGTTGAAACCAATATTTGATATTTATTGGCCTTAAAATCGGCCATAATCTGATCCTTTTCATCATTCTTCATTTTGCCATGCAGTAATCCAACTTTATATTTTGGCTCAAATATTTCTTTCATATTTTCGTATAAAGCTAATGCATTTTTTAAATCTAGTGTTTCAGATTCATCAATTAGTGGTGTAATAATATAAGCTTGTGAGCCTTGAATCAACTGTTCTTTAATGAGATCGATTCCTTTACCTACTTGAGAACTCTTTAACCAAGATGTCGAAATAGGTTGGCGTCCTGCAGGTAGTTCATTAATCGTAGAAACATCCATTTCGCCATAAGCAGTGATTGCTAGCGTCCTAGGGATTGGCGTGGCCGTCATTGCTAAAACGTCCGGTTCAGCCCCCTTCTCTCTTAAAATGCGACGTTGATTCACACCAAATCGGTGTTGCTCATCAGTAATAACTAATCCAACGCGACTGAATGACACATCAGGTTGAATAATCGCATGTGTTCCAATAATTAAATTAACCTCACCTGATTCAAGATGTGCTAATAGTTCACGTCTAGCTTTAACTTTCATTGACCCAGTTAAAAGTGCAACATTAACTGGGAAATCTGCGAATAAGGTAGCCATGTTATTGGCATGTTGTTCAGCTAATATTTCTGTTGGCGCCATTAAAACGGCTTGATAGCCCGCCGTAATAGCCGCGTACATCACAATTGCTGCAACAATTGTTTTACCTGATCCAACATCACCTTGAAGTAATCGATTCATATGGATTGGTTGTTTCATGTCTGAACAAATTTCATTAACGACTCTTTTTTGAGCTGCCGTTAATTCAAATGGTAACGTCTGAATGAATTTTTTCAATTCATTATTTTGATAGTTAATTTTAATACCATCATTTTTAGTATCATTTCTTTTAATATACTGTAATTTCAATTGAAATAAAAAGAACTCTTCAAAAATAGCCGTCCGTTTGGCATCATGAAAATCTTTTTCATCCTGTGGAAAGTGAATATCATGTAACATCGTCTTACAATCAATTAAACGATACTTTTTAATCAGGTCATTTGGTAATATTGAATCAATTTGATTCGCATATTGCTCAAATGCTTGTGTAATTAACTGTCGAATTGCCGATTGATGAATATCTTTGGAAGAACGATATATCGCTGATAACCTATCATCATTTTGCTTCGTCAATAACTTCATCCCAGATAAACTTTTTCTTTTATCATCCCATTTACCATACACAGCTACTTCTTTACCAATCTCAAATTGTTTTTGCAAAAAAGGCTGATTAAAAAAACTAACGGTTATATTATCACTATCAATTAGTAATCTAACGTTTAACAGATTTCTTTTCTGACCAAACCGAATTAAAACTGGTTCAGAAGAGACAATTCCTTTTAGAGTTACTTTTTCTTGATCAGTAATTTCAGATAATTTTTTTGCTTTTAAATCGTCATAACGATACGGATAAAATGTTAATAAATCTATGATTGTATTAATTCCTAATTGATTAAGTGCAGTCAATTTTTTAGGCCCAACACCAGTTAAAACACTAACTGAATCATTCAATGATGACATTATGATACCTCACTTTCTACGGAATATAAAAAGCAGGAGAGAACATAGTCTCATCCCACCTTTACTTTTTACTATTTATTCAACTGAAATTAGGTATGGATAGACCGGTTGGTCTCCTTCGTGAATTTCGACTTCTAAATCTTCATCAATTTCATAAATGGCTTCTTCGATTTCTTTAGCTTCGTCCTCAGAACCGTCTTCACCCACAATAATTGTGATAATTTCGCTGTCTTCATCCAACATTTCTTTAGTCATTTCAATTGCAACTTTTTTACGATCATTATCGGTTACTTTGATGCTACCATCAATAATACCCATATAATTATCTTTTTTAATCTCAATACCTTCAATTGTTGTATCTCTAACTGCAATTGTTACTTGACCAGAAGTTACTGTATCCAAGTTTTCAATCATAGCATCTTTGTTTTCTTCTAATGTACTATCAATATTAAAACCAAGCATTGCTGTCATTCCTTGAGCGATTGTACGACTTGGTACAACAACTGTTGGAACTGTTGAAACTTCAACAGCTTGTTCAGCAGCTAAGAAAATATTTTTATTATTAGGTAAAATAATCACATTTTTAGCTTTAGTTGCTTCAATTGCCTTAACAATATCTTCCGTACTTGGATTCATTGTTTGACCACCACTTAAAATATAAGAAACGCCTAAACTTTTGAAAAGTGTCGCAACACCAGAACCAGATGAAATTGAAATAACTGCAATTTCGCTAGGTACTGCAGTTTCACTTGTTTCTTCAGTCTCTTCTTCATCATTTTCCAAAATTGTCTCATGTTGTTGACGCATATTATCAACCTTAACTTTGATTAATGAACCATAATGTTGACCATAAGTCATCACTTCACCAGGATTTTCTGTATGTACGTGAACTTTAACAACTTCATCATCGGCCACAACAAGAAGAGAATCACCAATTTCACTTAAATGATTTCTAAATTCATCATAATCAAATTTACGATCAACTAAACGACCAGCACCCAATTTAAGCATGATTTCTGTACAATAACCAAATTTAATATCTTCAGTACTTAATTTACTTTGAACACTCTGATGGTGACTGGCATTAACCATTTCATCCATTTCTTTTTCATTTGGTTTGTATTCTTCACTAATTGTTTCCTTACCAGTTAAGGCATCAAAGAAACCTTCATAAACAAATGTTAATCCTTGACCACCTGAATCAACAACACCAACCTCTTTTAAAACAGGTAATAAATCCGGTGTTGTTGCTAATGCTTTTTTAGCAGCTACATAAGTTGCTTCCATAACGACGATAACATCATCGCTCTCAGAGGCAGCTTTATTTGCAGCCTTAGCGGCTTCTCTTGCAACTGTTAAAATAGTTCCTTCAGTTGGTTTCATAACGGCTTTATACGCGACTTCTACGCCACCTGTCAAAGCATCTGACAAATCAGTAGCAGTTAAAACCTCTTTAGCTTGGATCCGTTTATAAAAGCCTCTAAAAATTTGTGATAAAATAACGCCTGAGTTGCCTCGAGCACCCATCAGTAAACCTTTAGCTAAAATCGAAGATAGTTCACCAACATGTTCAGAAGGTGAATCTTGAACATACTTTGCCCCACTTGCGAACGAAAGGTTCATATTTGTACCTGTATCACCATCTGGCACTGGAAATACATTCAATGAATTAATAAATTCGGCATTTTTAGCCAATCGTTGTGAGCTAATTTGGACCATTTTTCTAAATTCTTGGTCCGTAATTTTCGTAACAGTCACTTCTTTTTCCTCCTTGGTCACTACTAAAATAGCTAGTTACTAATCGCCTAGTACGCGAACGCCTTGTACTAACACGTTAACTGAATTAGCAGATACACCTAGCATTGTTTCTAAATTATACTTCACTTTTTCTTGAACATTACGACAAACTTCAGATATTTTTGTGCCATAGCCAACAATAATGTAGACATCAATAGCAACACCATTATCTTCCTGGCGAACAACAACACCTCTAGAATAATTATCTCTTCTTAAAATTTCATTCACATTGTCACGAATTTGGTTTTTACTTGCCATTCCGACAATCCCAAAAATTTCAGTTGCGGCACCGCCGACAACTGTCGCAATAACTTCATTATCAATATCAATCGTACCGAATTGCGTTTTGATCTTAACAGCCATAAGAATAGCCTCCTTATATTTTCACACAATCAATAAGAGTATTTTATCATAGGATATGGTAGAATAAAAGAAAAATAGCATCTAAGAAAATTCTATTCCCCTACCTTCGGGAATTTCAAGCTGTCAAGCAAATTTACTTGAAAGAAAAGTATTGCATTATATGGCTAAATATGATATTTTTGTTTAGGTAAGTAAGCATAGCTTTGCTTTTTAAGTGAATTGCAGAGGAGGATATGAATATGGCAAAAGATTTTATTACAGGACGTAAGACTACTTTCGGTAAGAAACGTTCTCATGCATTGAACCAAACAAACCGTAGCTGGAAACCTAATTTACAAAAAGTTCGCATCTTAGTTGATGGTAAACCTAAAAGAGTTTATGTATCTGCTCGCGCTTTAAAGTCAGGTAAAGTTACCCGTGTTTAATTCAATTTAAAAAGACTCAGCATTTATGCTAAGTCTTTTTTTTTGCTCTATTTTTCGTCATCACGACTTTGAATCACAATAATAATACCAGATTCAAAACTAAACTCACCTGTATCCCCCATAAATTCATTACTTGCTAATGAAATCGGGTTCACAAAATTAATTTGATTCAATGTATACTTCTCATCTATTAAACTCAATTTTTTAACTGGTGACAGTGGAATAAATGCAAGATATTTTTTATCATCTTCTTTTATTAACTGATACTTACCAGATTTAAAGAATCGAATTGAATTTTGTTTATCAACTAAACAAATTTTTTCAAACATTGTATTAAATGGCTCTCTAAAAATAAAAAACAAATTAGCCAATAAATGATCAATTCGACCACCTGTAGCGCCATAAATCGTCACTGAATCAAACTCAAATTCAGATATGGCTTCTCTCAAAGCAAATTCAGTATCTGTATCATCTTTTTCAGGATTAGCTATTTTAATTTTTTTACTATGATTAGATACTAAATTAAATTCACTTTCAGTCATTGAATCGAAATCACCAATCGATAGCTCAGGTGTAATACCTAGTTTTATTAATCGCAATGCACCTCTGTCAACACCAATCCACGGTCCACGAACGTTACCATCCACTAATTCCTTAGGCCACTGTTCCTTAGGTCCACCGACTAAGATATTGAGTTTCATTTGGTTGCTTCTCTTAACTTATTAATTTGTTCAGTTGGATTATCACTATTGTAGATGTATGAACCAGCTACTGCGACTGTTGCACCACTATCAAGACATTCCTTAATCGTTTGATCATTAACACCACCATCAACTTCAATATCAAAATCATAATTTTGAACTTGTTTGATACGGTCTAATTGGTCAATTTTACGTTTCATTTCTGGAATAAATGATTGTCCCCCAAATCCAGGGTTAACAGTCATCACTAATACTTGATCAACAAGTGGCAAAATTTGTTTAATTGTCTCTAGGGATGTTCCTGGGTTAATAACCACTTCAGCTTTCACACCTAATTTTTTAATATGTTGAATAACACCAAAAATATGGGGAGTTGATTCAACATGAACCCCAATAATATCAGCACCTGCCGCAGCAAATTCTTCAATATAAGATTCTGGATTTTCTACCATCAAATGACAATCCAAAACCATTTTTGTTAATGGTCTAATTGCTTCAACGACGTTTGCACCAAAAGTTAAATTAGGCACAAAATGGCCATCCATAATATCAATATGTAAATATTCTGCACCAGCTTGATCAACAACTTTAATATCCTTTTCCAAGTTTGCAAAATTAGCGCTTAAAATAGAAGGTGATAATTTCATTTTGGTCATCTCATTTCTTATAGTTTGGTTTTTGATCAACAATTAATTGATTAAATTGTAAATAATTTTTGTACCGACTCTGTAATAAATTACCTTGTTCAAGTGCTGCTTTAACTGCACATTTAGGCTCCTTAATATGCAAACAACCTCTAAATTTACAGCCAACAGATAGTTCATTTAATTCTGGAAATAACTTTGGTAACTCTTCTTTTGACATATCAAATAAATCAAAAGAAGAAAATCCAGGTGTATCAGCAATTAGCCCACCTGCAATAGGCATTAATGTTACCTTACGAGTAGTATGTTTACCACGATGTAAGGCTTTTGATATCTCAGCCGTCTGCAACTCCAACTCTGGCATAATTTTATTTAGTAATGTTGATTTTCCTGCACCAGTCTGACCCATTACGACTGCAATTTTACCCGGAAAGGTATCTTGTAATTCTTTAACCACAACATCTTCATTTTTACCAAATGGAAAAAATGTTGGATAGATTTGACTATAAGCTTCAATAATACTGCTTATTTCAACTACTTTCTCTTCAGGAATTAAATCGCCCTTTGAAAAGTATAAGACTGGCTTAACATGATGCGATTCTAGCATAATTAATTGTCTATCTAATAGATTGCTTGAAAATGCTGGTTCAACACATGACGTTACAACAATTGCTTCATCAATATTAGCTACTGGTGGTCGAATTAAGCTGTTTTCTCGATCATGAATATTAAGAATATAGCCTTCTTTTTTATTTTCAGCTTTGAAGTCAACCCAATCGCCAACTAGTGGTGCCTGGTTAGAATTTCTAAAATTACCTCGAGCCCTTGTTCGATAAGTTTCGCCTTCGACATCAACGTCGTAAAAGCCACTTAATGATTGTCTAATCTGACCTGTTACCAATAAATTAACCTCCTTTAACTGGACTCATGTAACCGTTTTATATGATTAATTAAAAAATAGATTAGAAGTTTACCCTCTAATCTAATTTTACCACATCTTTTATTTAATTTTTAGTTACATTATCATTTTCCGCAATTACTTCACCATCACGCAAAATTTTATATTTTCCTGCTTTTCCAGAATCTAAAACAAATGATAATTTAAAATCAGTATCTTTTGTAATTGTTTTCCGTTCATAAATATCATCAATGTTATGTGTTTTGTCTTCAATATAAATTTCAATAGCATTTTCATCTGCTTTTGATTCTGAAGAACTTGAACTAGAGCTGGAACTATCATCTGACGACGAGTCTTTGTCCTCATCCGTATCTTTTTCTTCATCAACTGAACTTGAACTTTCTGACACAATTGATTTGAATGGAACAGATATAGTCCTGGTAAATTCATCAGTTGTGACTTTTTTTCCTTTAGAAATAACAACTGATAATCGATCACCTTTAGAAAAAGAGCTTCCTTCTGCTGGTGATTGTTTAATAACTTGACCTTTGTCAACTGAATCTGAGTAGGCCTCGCTAATTGTCAGATTACCACCTAATTCGCTTGTATAATCCTGAACACTTTTTCTTGTATATCCTGTTAAATCTCTAAGTGTATACACTTTAGGACCTGAACTAACTGTCAATGTAATCACTGTATCACTCGGAACTACCTTATCACCCGCTGTGACATCTTGCGCCATAATTTCATTTTCAGTCACAGATTCTGACTCTTCCGTTTCTTTTTCAACTTTAAAGCCATCATTTTCTAACGTTGTTTTAACATCCTCATAATTACTACCAACGTAATTCTCGATTGTTATCTTAGCTTTTCCCTTTGATACCATTACATCAACCTGATTTTTTTCTCGAATTATTTCATTCTTCTTAGGTGTTGAATTAATGATATTACCACTATCAACGGTTTCACTATTTGTTCGAGTAATTTTACCAAGTTTCAAATTTTTGTCTGCTAAATTTGATTTTGCTTCACTAACTGTCATTCCGCTTAAATCAGGGACCTTAACTTCTTTTGGTGAACTCATTGCAAGAATCGCACCACCCAGAATAAGAGCGACAAAAGCAAAAATGATTGCGCCGATAGTCCATTTTTTACGACGACTCATTTTCTTTTTCGTATCTTTTTTTACATCTGGTTCCTGATTCGGACTAAGTGTTTCTACAGTCTGCTTATCAAATACCGGCAATACTTTAGTTTCACCACTGATAACCTCTTCAGGCTGCCACTTTGCCACATTTTTTTTAGCCAAAGATTCTCGCAAAGCAATTGACATTTCTCCAGCAGATTGGAACCTATCTCGCGGTACTTTACTTGTTGCTTGTAAAACAACATTTTCAAGAGACTGCGGAATATTAGGATCAAATTCCCGAACAGATGGCACATCACTTTGAAAATGTTTTAGGGCAATTGAAACAGCTGTTTCACCTTCAAAAGGAACTCGCCCAGTTAACATTTCATACAAAATAATACCAAGCGAATAGATATCAGATTGTTTTGTTGCCATGCTACCTCTAGCCTGTTCTGGCGAAAGATAATGAACAGAACCCAATAAAGTATTAGTTTGTGTTAACGAATGATCAGCCAATGCCACAGCAATACCAAAATCTGTAATTTTAGCATTACCATCTGCATCTATTAAAATATTTTGTGGTTTTAAATCACGATGAATAATACTGTGATCATGTGCTACTTCTACAGCTGATAAAATTTGAGTCATAATATCAATCACAACTTGATATGGAATTGGGAACCTTTTTGCTATATATGTTTTTAAATCATGTCCCGGCACATATTCCATGACCATAAATTGCAGTCCGTCTACTTCACCGACATCATAAACATTCACAATATTTGGATGAACCAATTCAGTTGTTGCCAATGCCTCACGTTTAAAACGTCTAACAGTATCTTGATCATCCCTTAAATCGACTCGCAATACTTTAACAGCTACTGGTCGATCCAAAATTAAATCAGTCGCAAGATAGACATTTGCCATGCCACCTTCGCCTAATGAATTTATTATTTTATAACGTTCATTAAAAATTGTATCAGGTTTCATTACACTATCCCCCGATCATTGCTAACCAGGAGTGCGGTAATGTTATCTAATCCGCCTGCCTTATTGGCCAATCTAATTAATTCCGAGCCTTTTTCTTCAACAGTTGTAGTATTTTTTAAGACCGTCTTGATTTCATCATCAGAGACCATATTAGTTAAGCCATCTGTGCATAATAATAATAAATCACCCGACTCAGAATCATTAACCGCAATATCAGCATCAGCATCTGACGAGATACCTAAACTTCTTGTAATCATATTCTTTTGCGGATAATTTTTAGCATCTTCTACGGTTAGTTCGCCACGCTTAATTAATTCATTCACTACTGAATGATCTTCAGTTAATTGATAAAGTTCTTTGTCACGTAATAAGTATCCTCGGCTATCACCAATATTGGCAACAATATATTTTTCTTCAAAGAATATGGCACATACCATTGTTGTGCCCATACCTGAAAGATCTTCATATTGATTAGACTTTTCAATAATTTGTTTATTTTCCATCTCTACTTCTTTGGTTATCCATTTAATTGCATCACTGGGCTGGCTAAAATTAGTTCCTTCAAATCGAAATCCCATGTGTGAAACGGCCATTTCTGAAGCAACATCTCCGCCCAAATGACCACCGATACCATCTGCAACCATCACAAAAGAAATACCACTTTTATTGTGAAAGACACCGACGTAATCTTCATTATTTTCTCTGACACTACCTACATCTGTTTGATAGGCAACTTTCATTCTTACACCTCGAGTCTAAAGTTGTTTTTCTAAACATGTAATGAAAAATCCATCTGAATGATAATCATCCGGATAAATAGTTAATTCTTTATCGTCTCTATTTTCTTTTAATGCCAAAGCAGTTGGCGTTTCAATCACTTTAAATTCAGGATGAGTTTCAACAAACTGGTTAACAACATCCTTATTTTCAATATCTAAAATAGTACATGTACTATAAGTTAAGCGACCACCTTTTTTCAAAGTTGGTGCCACTTTGTCTAAAATAGCTAATTGAATTTTTTGTAAATTATTTGAATCAGCTAATGTTTTTTCATATTTAATTTCTGGTTTACGACGTAATAATCCAATTCCAGAACAAGGTGCATCAACAAGAATTGAATCAAAATATTCATTATCAAATTCTTCTGAAATTAAACGTGCATCTAATACCATCTCCTCAACAACACTAGATAAACCTAAACGTTTAGCATTATCACCGATTAATTTAACTTTGTGTGCATGAATATCTAACCCTACAACTTCACCAAATAAAGTTTCATCTAGGAATGATGCAATATGGGTTGTTTTTCCACCTGGTGCGGCACATGCATCTAAAACTTTATCACCTGGTTGAATATTCATTGCGTCAGCAACTAACATTGCACTTTCATCTTGAATCGTAATTAACCCATCGTGATAAACGCCACTATCAGGAGCAAATCCATTAGTCACTAATAACCCAACTGGTGAAACTTGACTACGTTTCACCTCAAAGCCTTCATTTTCCATTTTTTCAATGACTTCTTCGACAGTTGCTTTAGCTGTATTTACTCTAACAGATTGATCAGGTGCTTCATTGATTGAAGCCAACAAATGTGTCGCTTTTTCTAAGCCTACTTGTTTAATTAATTCGTTTACCAACCAAACTGGTGTACTACTTTCAATACTCAAACGTTCAATATCATCTTTAATTTCAGAAACAGGACGGATACCTTCACGCTCAATTGCATGTAAAACACCAGTAACAAATTTACGCGTACCTGCATGGCCTTTTCGTTTTGCAATTTCAATTGATTCATTAAAAATTGCGCGAGTTGGAATTTTATCAAGATAATGCATCTGATAAATGGCACTCAATAGTAATTCTTGAACCCAATTATCCATTTTGCTAGGATTTTTAACAAATGGTGCCAACCAATATTCTAAAGTGAGACGTCTTTGGATAACACCGTAAACTAGTTGTGTTAATAAATGAGCATCCCGAACTTCCATATGATTATTCTTAATCACTTGGTTCAACGCAATATTTGAATACGTCCCTTGTTTAGCAACTCTTGTTAAAAGATCAACTGCTAAGAATCGGGGTGTCGTTTTTAAATCAGTTGTCATACATCAATCACCTGTTGTCCTTCTTTTATTCCTTGCCCACTACCGTTTAGGTAGTCGACAATGGTTTGTTTTGATTTACCATCTGGTTGAAGCGAATTAATAGCTAATACGGTCCCATCACCACAAGCAATTTCAAGTGATTTTTTAGCTACTTCAACTACTTTTCCAGCAGATAAAATAGTTTTTTTATCTAGTACAGTTATATCCCATATTTTAGTTCTCTTACCCTTTAAAATCGTATATGCACCAGGTACCGGTCTTAAGCTACGAATTTTCCAGTCTATTTCATTAGCCGTTTTTGAAAAATCAAGGGCTTCTTCTTCTGGTTTAATGGTAGGTGAAAAGGTTACTTTATCTTCATTTTGTGGTGTTGATTCACTTGTACCATCAATTAGTTTTGGTAATGTTTCAAGTAATAGTTCCTTACCTAATAAACTTAATTTTTCAAACATTGAACCAGTATCATCATTATTTTCAATTTTAATTGCACGACGGCTAATAATATTTCCAGCATCCATTTTTTTAACCATATAAATAATGGTAATACCTGTTTCTTGTTCACCATTCATAATAGCATATTGAATTGGTGCGCCACCACGATATTTAGGTAATAGTGAACCATGGACGTTTATTGCACCAATTTTAGCAGATTCTAATAATTTTGTTGGTAAAAATTGTCCAAATGCTGCAGTTACCAAAAAATCGGGTGCCATTGCAATTACTTTGGCCATTTCATCGCTGCCACTTAATTTTTCTGGTTGTAATACCTCAATACCATGTTTTACTGCAACTTGTTTTACTGGTGATTGCGTTAAAATACGTTTTCGCCCAACCATTCGATCTGGTTGTGTCATAACAGCTTTCACGTCATAGCCGTTTTCAATTAAACTTTCTAAAATTGGAGCTGAAAATTCTGGTGTTCCCATAAATACAATTGACGTCATAATATCTCCTTAATTTAAATAAAGTTTACTGGTTCAGAATCAATCGTTAATTTTAAACCTTTTCGAACTTCGGCTTGAGATTTAGTCATTAACTCTCTTAGTCGTTCTTTTAATTGACCTTCTGATTTATACTTAATAACCACTTGATAATAAAAACGATTATTAACACGCATAATTGATTTTGGTGTTGGTCCAAGAATAATCGCATTCTTTGATAACACTGGTTTTAAAAATTGAACTGCTTCTAACATTTTTTTCGCTGCTCCAGCCTCATCCGTATAACTAGCAGTGAGCTGAATTGTATAATAATATGGTGGATAATTTTCCATATGTCGAACTGACATTTCTTTTTTATAAAATGATTCATAGTCATGATGCTTCGCATATTGAATCGCGTAGTGATCTGGATTAAAAGTTTGGATAATAACATGTCCTTCTTTTTCAGCTCGACCAGCTCGACCGCTCACTTGGGTTAATAATTGGAACGTTCTTTCACTTGATCTAAAATCAGGCAAACTAAGTGCTGTATCTGCATTAAGAACGCCAACTAACGTCACATCAGGAAAGTCTAACCCTTTCGCAATCATTTGTGTACCCAATAAAATATCAGCTTCTTTTGCGCCAAATTTAGCTAGGATTTTTTCGTGTGCGCCTTTTTTACGTGTCGTATCAACGTCCATTCGTAAAATTTTAGCCTCTGGATATAACGTTTTAAGTTCTTCTTCAACTTTTTGCGTACCTGTACCATAATATCTAATTTTTCGACTATGACAGTTAGGACAAGTTTTAGGAATACCTTCTTCATGTCCACAATAATGACATTTCATTGTATGAGTATCCATATGCAATGTTAAAGAAGTATCACAGTTAGGACAAGGTAGCACGAATCCACAATCTCGGCACATTACGAAAGATGAAAACCCACGACGATTTAACATTAAAACAGTCTGTTCATTTTTCTCAAGGCGCTTAGTAATTTCATGTCTAAGTGGCTCAGAAAAATTACTCTCACCAGTCTTTTTCATTTCTTCTCTCATATCAATTAGCGTAACTTCTGGCATGGGATGACCATTTATACGTTGAGGTAATTGTAACCACTCATACACGCCTTTTTGAGCTCTAGCACGAGATTCGAGGGATGGTGTTGCACTACCCAATATGACAGGACACTGATGTCTTTTACTTCTCCAAAGAACAACATCCCTTGCATGATACCTTGGTGTTTCATCTTGTTTATAGCTCGATTCATGCTCTTCATCAACAATAATAACGCCAATATTATCTAATGGTGCAAAAACGGCTGAACGTGCACCGACAACTACTTGCGCTTCTTTACGCTCAATCCGGCGCCATTCATCATAACGCTCACCGTCAGACAAACCGCTATGCAGGACCGCAACTAGATTACCAAATCGTGATTTAACTCGCTTAACCATTTGGGGTGTCAAAGCTATTTCTGGTACAAGCATCAAAGCTGTTTTTCTAAGTTCTAGCGCTTTTGCGATTGTCTGCAAATAAACTTCTGTTTTCCCACTCCCCGTCACACCTTGAAGTAAAAATGTTGTATTAGTTCCACTTTTAATAGCCTCATCGACAGCTAGCACCGCAACCTCTTGATCTGAGGTTAATTCTTGCATATTGGTTGGCTCAATAATTGTGTCTTTATATGGGTCCCGATATACCTCAGTCTCAACTTTTTCAAGCCAACCATTTTTTGCTCCAGCTGTAATTGTTGCAGGTGTCACGCCTATTTCCTCAACAACTTGTTTCTGAGGAATCAAGCTATCTTCAGTGAGTGATTGTAGATAGTCAATCAATAAGTGCTGTTGTTTAGCATTTTTACGTAAACCACTTCGAATATTTTCATATGCTTCGAATCCAAGTTTTGGTTGGATTGATATTTGCATTTTAACTTTAGCTTTATTGCCAACTTCATAAATCATCTCAGCCTTTTCAGCCTTGGTAAGTTGTAATAATTCTTTAATTATTTGAGCATCCATATGTTCTGGATCAAATTCAATAGAATCTTGACCTTGAAATAATTTATCTTGTAAATCTTCATCAATTTCGTCAATTAAACGAACTCGCTTTTTATAGGTTGCACGCATGACACTCGGTAAAACCATTTGTAAGGCAGTTATACGGAAGGAAAAGGTTTCATTAGCTATCCACTCAGATAAGTCTAATAATTCAGTATTCACAACAGGTCTTAAATCAACGACTGATTGAATATCTTTTACATGACCATCGAACTCATTCTTATCAAAAAGATCAATTACAAATCCTTGAACCAATCGTTTACCATTCCCAAATGGTACAATAACCCGCATGCCAATCTCAATCTGATTTGTTAATACTGCTGGGATTGAATACGTATATGGCTGGTCCGTTTGCATCGTAGGAACATCAACGATAATTTTTGCATATTGTGACATACTGAAACCTCCTTTCATTTAATTAACTGCTTATTTTACTACATCGCTTATAATAGTAGCTAATAATTCCTTAGCAATTTGCTTTTTACTTGTTTGCTTTATGAAATCATTTTTTCTGTTTGGTCTAAGCAGTGTTACCTCATTATCATTGCTATTAAATCCAATGGCAGAATTTGAGACATCATTTAAAACCAATAAATCTAAATTTTTCTTTTCTAATTTTTCTTGTGCATTTTCTAGTCCGTTTTGGGTTTCCGCAGCAAATCCGACTAAATACTGATTTTGCTTAATTTGGCCCAAATGTTTTAAAATATCTGGATTTTTTTCTAATATTAACGTTAAAGTAGATTCAGCTTTTTTTATTTTCTGATCTGCAACATTTTGTACACGATAATCTGAAACAGCTGCTGCCATTATCAAAATATTTTGGTCATCAAATCGCTTATTGATAGCTTCAGATAACTCTAACGCAGTTGTAACTCTAATTGTTGTCACGCCAATTGGGTCTGGCAACTGGCTTATTCCGCTAATTAAGGTGACATTAGCACCTAACTTTTGCGCTTCAATCGCAATTGCGAAACCCATTTTACCAGAAGAATCATTAGCGATAAAACGAACTGGATCGATTCGTTCTCGTGTACCACCAGCTGTCACTAAGACATTTTTACCTTCTAATGGTTTGTCACTATCCTCAAAGGAAGTTTGAATAACTGACATTATCACATTTAATTCGGGAAAACGTCCCTTACCTGAATAACCTTCTGCTAAAAAGCCTATTTCTGGTTCAATAATCTGAATGTTATTTCGTCCTAAAAATTTAAGATTACGTTGTGTAGCAGAATTCATTAGCATATGTTCATTCATTGCGGGCACAACAATTTTTTGTGCCTCAGTTGCTAATAAAGTGGTTGAAACAAAATCATCTGCGATACCATTGGCCATTTTTGCGATAATGTTTGCTGTCGCTGGTGCAATAACCATTAATTCTGCCCAGTCTGCAAATTCAATATGTGCAACATGCTCAGACTCTTTTCCTGAAAATAAATCAGTTAACACCCTATTTTTACTCAACGTTTCAAAACTCAAGGGTGTTACAAATTCAGTTGCAGCTTTGGTCATCGCAACTCGAACGCTAGCACCTTGTTTAATTAGTGCTCGGACTAATCCCAAACTTTTATACGCTGCAATACCACCTGTTACAACAAGACCGATTTTTTTATTTTCAAGTGTCATTTCATGTCGCCCCCATACCGAATTTATTCTATTCTCTATTGTATCAATTTTCTAAGAAATAAAATAGGAGTTAGGACAATTAGCTTGTCTTAACTCCTTTTCATTTAATCAGATTAACGAATATCTTCTTTTTCAACTGGATCAATAATTAAATCACCAGTAACAACTTCTTCCAAAGCACGTCCAACATTCTTTTTTGATTTGTAATTAGAAAGCATTGGTAGAGCGCCAGCATCTAATTCATGGGCACGTTTACTTGCTAACATAATTAATGAGTATCTTGAATCTACTTGTTTCAATAAGTCATCTACTGAAGGATATAAAATCATTTAAATACATCTCCTAATTGTTTTCTATAGTCAGGTAAAAATCGTTTTACACGCCAACGTTCAGCTTTAATAATCGTTTGAATTTTTTCAACAGCATCATTTATTTCATCATTAACAACCGCGTAATCGTAATTCTGCATCATATCAATCTCACCAATGGCTTTTGTCATTCGTTTATCAATAGTTGCAGAATCATCCGTTCCACGTCCTGTAATTCTTTGTCTTAATTCCATCAAATCAGGTGGCGTTAAGAAAATAAATAAACCATCAGAAATTTTTTCTCGAACTTGCATAGCACCTTGTACTTCAATTTCAAGAAAGACATCTTGACCAGCGTCAAGCATCTTATTTACATATTTTAACGGTGTTCCATAGTAATTGTCAACATACTTGGCGTATTCTAACATACCGCCCGTTGAAATTTCATTCTCAAATTCTTCTTTTGATACAAAATGATAGTCAACACCATCAACTTCGCCTTCTCGCATTTTACGAGTGGTCATTGAAATTGAATAAAGAAACTTATTGTCAGCTTGGTCAAAAATTGCTTTTCTTACGGTTCCTTTACCGACCCCTGATGGACCAGATAGTACGATCAACATTCCACGATTAGCCATTAAATTTGTAAACTCCTCTAAGATAAGTATTAATAAATAGTATGCACTTTTTACGGCTATTATTCAAGCTTTTTATGCGCTGTTGTCATCTTTTAAATATATTATAAATTAACACTTGCTTTACCGAACGTTTGTTCGTATAATGAAAATACAAACAAACGTTCGGGGAGGAACTTTATTATGCAAAATAAACAACAAACAACAATTCAAACTATTGGCTCAACACTACAATATTCATATCATAAAATTTTTGATTTAGATGACTTTATTTTAAGACCACAAATGCCTCAATTTCAATTAGCACTCTTTACAGAAAAAGTTTTAAAAATGAAAAAAACAATTATTTTACAATTAAATCCAACTGGATTTCAAAAAGAATTCCAAGAACTTCGTGGTACCTTACACCGACGTTCTGGTTCTAATCAATTAATATTTAAAACGCAATATACGAATATCACTTACCTTCTTACTGATAATCAACTCCGTTATATCGCTTTAATCGATTCAATATAAAAATGGTCACTTTCTATAACAACTAGAAAATGACCATTTTTTTATTTACGTTTAATTGTTGTTGGATCAAATTTTCTTTGAATAAGTGCCAAAATTGCATCAGCAATAACGGCCATTAGAGCTGTTGGCAATGCACCAGCTAAAATAATAGCTGCTCCATCAGTTGCATTTGTTCCTCGGATAATAATATCTCCAAGTCCACCTGCACCAATAAATGAACCAATTGCTGTAATACCAATTGCAACAACTAATGCATTTCTAATTCCGGCCATGATAACTGATAATGATAACGGTAACTCAATCATATAAAGGATTTGAAGTCTCGTCATTCCCATCCCTTTACCAGAATCAAGAACGCCAGGATCAACATTAATCATCCCTGAATACGTATTTTTTAAAATAGGTAATAGTGAGTAAAGTGCAACAGTTACAATAACTGTATTAACACCTAAACCTAGTCCCAACATAATAATAGATAACATTGCTAATGATGGTACAGTTTGAATAACATTAGCAGCACCTATTGCTACATCGCTCAATCTATGATGTTTTGAGATAAAAATTCCGATTGGAATCCCAATAATTGCAGCAATTATCACACCATATATTGAAATTAAAAAATGTCTTGTAAATTCTTGTAAAACATATAACCCATTATTACTAAAATAAGACATCAATTGATCAAAAGTATTCATATTAATCACCCGCCTTTTCGAAGTAATGATGTTCTTCTAAGAATTGTTTTGCAACTACTGCTGGTTCGTAAAAATCATTATCAACTTTGTAATTTAATGATTGCATTGTTGATAAATTAATTTTGTTTTTAAGTCGATCAATAAGCGGTGTTAATTCAGGATGTTCCTTCAAGATAGAATCATTTGCAACAAGGCTTGCTGAATATGGTGGGAAGAAGTGACGATCATCCTTCAAAATTTTCAGATCATAACTCTTAATTCGGCCATCAGTTGAATATCCAAGAACAACATCCATTTTACCCTTTGCCAAAGCGCTATAGACTAATCCAATCTGCATAGGATAAATGTTACCAAATTTAATATTATATTCTTTTTGGAAACCATCGTAACCATCACCTACACGGCTAATCCAGTTGGCATCAACACCGACTGTTAATTTAGATTCAATTTTTCTTAAATCAGATACTGTGTTTAAATTGTACTTTTTAGCTGTCTCTTTTGTAACCATAAATGCATAAGTATCAGCAAAACCTAAACTATCAAACCATTTCATTTGGAATCTATTTTCGAATCCATCTTTAACTATTTTATTAGCTTTAACGGTATCTTTTTCTACTGGTTTATTTAATACCGCACTTAAGTCAGTTCCTGTATATCTAGCAGATGATATATCTGCATCACCGTTTTTGAGTGCATTAAAACTTAATGTACCAGAACCTAAATTATTTATCAGTTCTACTTGATTATCTGATTCATGTTCAATCAATTGTTGTAGCATTGATCCAATAATTTGAGATTCCGTCGTTGATTGTGCGACAATTTTAATTGTCGATTCAGAGCCACCTGTTAAACCAGGAAACCCACAACTTGATAGACTCACACCGGCAAACAGAAGGCTTAAGCTAACAAGTATTTTTTTCATCGTAATTTTCATGTTAAAGCCTCCTTAATTTCTTGTTGTTTTTGGTGCTACCTTTTTTTCAACCTGTCCAAGTATAAAATCAACTAGTAAGGCTAATAAGATAACTGGAATTGTACCGCCTAAAATTAATTTTGGTTGATACAAATTTAATCCATTAAAAATCATATCCCCTAAGCCACCAGCACCAATATATGAAGCTAATGTTGCCCAAGCAATTACATAAGTTGCAGCTAAACGAATTCCAGACATAATAACCTGAGATGCCATAACTAATTCAACTTGCAGAATCGACTGCAAATTAGTCATACCCATCCCTTTAGCAGCGTCTTTTAACACTGGATCCACTTCTTTAATACCAATATACGTATTTCTTAATATTGGTAACAACGAATAGATAAATAATGCTACAACAGCTGGTAACTTACCAATCCCAAATAAAGGAATCATCATGGCTAGTAAAGCTAAAGCAGGAATTGTTTGCAACATACTAGCAATTGCAATTACAATATTGGCTGTCTTAGGTAATCTTGTTAGTAAAATTCCTAAAGGAACAGCTATTGCTACTCCAAAAAATAATGCCATTCCTGAAATTTCAATATGTTCCCATAATTTTGAGACAATCATTGCCCCATATTCTTGTAAAAATGAAGTCATTATTAACCCTCCTTCGTTGAACTTGGGCTAGTTTCATCGGTATCTGTACCTGAGTCTGACGTCATTATTTTAGTTACTTCTTCATGAGAAGCACTATTTTCATCACCCCAAAGTGCATCATAAACAATATCAACTAGGGTAGCGCGGGTTACAATTCCGACTAATATACCATCTTTATTAATAACAGGTACATTTTTAAATCCACGTTTTAAAATACGTTCAACAGTATCACGAACTAATGAATCTTCTTTAACATAGAAAATATCTTTGTTCATAATATCGCTGACACTACTTGATGTATTGAAACTATAATCTAAGCTTTCAATATCAATATAACCCTTTAAAATACCAGCATCATCAGTAACTAACAACGTATCAACTCGACGATCATGCATTAAACGAATAGCTGTTACTAATGACTTACCTGGTGTAATTGAAACTGGGTTAGCTAACATAACTTGACCAACAGTTGTAATACTTGGACGAGCTTGGATAAGTCTATCTTGACCAATCAAGTTTTCAACAAATTTATTTGCTGGATTTTTCAAAATATTATCGGGTGTATCTGCTTGAACAATCTTTCCTTCAGACATAACAACAATTCGTGTTGCTAATTTTAAAGCTTCATCCATATCATGAGTAACAAAAACGAATGTCTTACCTAAACGTTCTTGTAAATCTTTAACTAAATCTTGTAAAGCTTCTCTAGTAATAGGATCAAGCGCACCAAAAGGTTCATCCATCAAGATAATATCTTGATCAGCAGCTAAAGCTCTGACAACTCCGATTCTTTGTTGTTGCCCACCAGAAAGTTCAGATGGGTAACGGTCTAAATATGATTCTGGTAGTTCAACTAATTTAATCATTTCTTTAGCGCGTTCATCTCTTTTTTCTTCAGGCCATTTTAATAATTTTGGTACTAATGTAATATTTTCACGAATAGTCATATGTGGCATTAAACCAATATTTTGAATAACATATCCGATTTTACGACGTAATTTAACGGGATCCATTTTGGCTATATCTTTACCATCAATAGTGATTGTACCTTCTGTTTGTGTCAACATACGGTTAATCATTCTCATAGTAGTTGTTTTACCTGAACCAGATGTTCCGATGAAACAAATGAATTCACCATCTTGAACTTCCAAATTAAAATTATCTACAGCTTTATTACCTTTATAAATTTTTGATATTTTATCAAACTTAAGCATATTAGTACTCTCCTTTTTTATAACTAACCAATCATCTATTCATAGTAGTACCTTGGTTTTAATTATTTTTTTTGTGCCGTATTTAGTAATTCTTCAGCATGTTTAACAGTTAAAGGTGTAATCTCAGAACCGGCAAGCATTCGAGCAATTTCTTGAATACGATCTTCCTTAGATAACAATTTAATAGATGTTTCTGTACGTTCACAAATCACTTCTTTAGCTATAAAGTAATGGTGCTCGCTAATTGCAGCAACCTGTGGCAAATGTGTGATACATAGAACTTGTGATTGTTGGGCAATTTGATTAATTTTTTCAGCAATTGCCTGGGCAACACGTCCACTAACTCCTGTATCAACTTCATCAAATATAATACTTGTGACACCTTGCGTCCTAGAAAAAATTGTCTTTAACGCTAACATCATTCGAGAAAGTTCACCACCAGAAGCAATCTTAGCTAATGGCCCCATTGTTTCCCCAACATTTGTTTGAATATAAAATTCAACTTTATCTTGTCCGGTACTATTTAACTGATTGAGTGAATCAAATTTAACTTCAAAAACGGCTTTGTCCATATACAACTCACTTAACTGTTTATGCACTTCTTTTTGTAGAATGATGGCTGCTTTTTTTCGAACATTAGTTAATTTATCAGCCAATTTATGGGCTTCTTTTCTAGCTAAATTAACTTGATTATCTAAATCATCTGCATTACCTTCAGTTGCTTCCATTTCAATTAATTCTTCAGATATAAGACTCAAATAAGCTAATATTTTTTCAACAGAATCACCATATTTGTGTTTTAATTGTACAATTAATTCAAGCCTATTTTCAATCTCATTTAATCGTTGCTCATCCCATTCCAGGGAGTCTAACTGACGCAATAGGTCACTAGATGCATCCTGCAGCATATAATAGGCTGACGACAACCGTTCTGCTAAGTCTTTATATTCACTATCTAAATTATCAATTTTTAGCATGTTAGACATTGCAACACCAACATGGTCAACTGTATTTTCATCATCACCCGATAACGCTTGGTAACTTGCATCCAGTGACTGATTAATAGTTTGAAAATTTTCTAGACGTTCTTTTTCAGCGCTTAATATGTCTTCTTCATTTTCAATTAAATCTGCACTTTCAATTTCATCTTTTTGAAAATGTAACATATCTAATCGTTGTGCCCATTCGTTTTGATTTGTTTGTCTTTTTATTTGTAACTTATTTAGGTTTTGATAGTATTCAAATGCTTCTTGATAACTATGCTTCAGTGTTTGAATATCATTTTTAATATATTCATCTAACATGCCCAAATGCTTATCCTGTTGCATTAATTCTTGATGTTCATTTTGGCCATGAATATCAACTAACGTTTCACCAATTGATTTTAGTGTACTCGTGTTAACCAACATACCGTTTATGCGACAAATATTTTTACCAGATCTATGTATTTCACGTTGTAAAATCACAGAGTTATCATCATGGCCAATACCTAATTGGTCCAACTTCGTTAACGTATTTGAGTTTTCAGTTGGCATAAAGAGTCCTTGTAGCACCATTTTTTTTGCATCTTTTCTAATAAATTCTTGGGACCCTCTACCACCTGATAAGAGGCCCAAAGCATCAATGATAATGGATTTACCCGCACCAGTTTCACCTGTTAAAACTGTCATATTAGCCATGAAATCGATATTCAAAGAATCAATAATGGCAAAATCTTTTATTGTCAATTCTTGTAACATTTTTTTCACCCCTTTAATAGAAAAAATCTGAAACAAATGTCACAGATTTTATTTCTATCTATTCAGTTACAATCTCATTTAAAATTTTACTTAACTTTAACGCATCTTTGTTCGAGTGACAGATAATTAGAGCTGATCCATCTCCGCCTAAAGTACCAAAAACAAATGAATAATTCATTTGTTCAATTAAAGATACGATTGCTGGACCACTTCCTGGCGTCACCTTAACGAGACACATTTCATTTTGAACATCAGTTGATATAAAAGCATCTTTTAACGTTTTAGTTAATTTTTTTTCTGTATTCAATTTTTTTTGAACAGGTAAATTATAACTGTAAGTTCCATCAGCAGATGGCACTTTAATTAATTGCATTTCTTTAATATCTCTAGAAATAGTTGCTTGTGTGACTGTAATCCCTTGTTTTTTAAGCAAACTCACAAAATCTTCCTGCTTATCAATATTATTGTTCTTCAATAATTCACGAACATAACGTTGCCGTTCTTGCTTTTTCATTAAAGTCCCCCTCACCCGATAACCTCTACCACCCATAGAGTTAGTATAACGTAATTTCAATTATTATTAAAGAACTTCACTTTAAATCCTTATTTAACGGCATTCAGGTTATCGTATGCAGCAGTTAATACGCCATCGATACTAACCTTATCCGAAATCTCGCCAATTTCATTTATCGCAGACTTTAAATGAATTAAAAATTCAATATTACCTTCGCCACCCTTAATTGGTGAGTAGCTTAAATCCGCAACATTAAATCCAGTGGAAATAGAAAATTGAACAATGTCTTCGAGCACTTGACGATGAATCTTTTCATCTCGTACAATACCATGTTTTCCAACATTTTCTTTTCCTGCTTCAAATTGGGGTTTTATTAATGCCACAACATCCCCATTTTCAGTAATAATTTTCTTTAATGCAGGTAAAATAAGATGTAATGAAATAAACGATACATCTATTGTTGCAAAATTGGGTTGTCCAAATTCAAAATCTTCTTTTTTACTATATCTGAAGTTAGTATTTTCCATCACAACAACTCTTGGATCTTGTCGTAATTTCCAAACTAATTGATTGGTACCAACATCTAACGCATAACTTAATTTTGCGCCATTTTGTAAAGCAACATCGGTAAAGCCACCGGTTGATGATCCAATGTCTAAGACCGTTTTATCCTGAACGGTTGCATCAAATACTTTAAGGGCTTTTTCTAATTTAAGTCCACCGCGGCTCACATAAGGTAATTTTTTACCTTTAAAATGAAGCACAGTTTCTTCAGAAATTTTAACACCTGGTTTATCCAATCGTTCTTCATTCTCACCCAGAATTTCACCAGCCATAACTGCACGTTTGGCCTGTTCACGAGTTTCAAATAACCCTTGTTTAACTAATAAAACATCAATGCGCTCTTTTTTCATAGTGACTCCTAATTTTTTAATTTAAAGTAATGTAACAATTCTTCCAAATACTCTGTCTCCAACCCTGTTTGCTTAAGCGTTTGAATAGCATCTTTAGCTTGATTGGTTACTTCTTCGAGCATCCTATAAGCTTGATCAATTCCCATTAGTCCAGGATACGTATTTTTATTTTCTTGATTGTCTTTATGAACAGCCTTGCCCATCTCTTCAGATGTCCCAACGACATCCATAATATCATCATAGATTTGAAAAGCTAACCCAAAATGACGTCCATATGCCATAAACGCTACGTGCTGTTGGTCAGTCGCTTTTCCAAGTATGCTACCTGCGTAAACTGAAAATTCAATTAAATCACCCGTTTTACGCTTATGCACCTGTTTCAACTGCGCTAATGATAACTCTTTTTGTTCACCTTCAATATCGGCAACTTGACCGCCAACCATTCCCTCTGGGCCAGCTAACCTAGCTAGTTGACCCATTAGTAATACCTTTTGTGAATCAGGCAACTCTGCGTTACTGATCCATTCAAAGGCTAATGTATTTAGTGCATCACCAGCTAAAATTGCCATGCTTTCACCAAAAATAATATGGTTTGTTGGTTTACCACGTCTTAAATTATCATCATCCATCGCAGGCAAATCATCATGAATTAATGAATAGGTATGAATTAATTCTAATGCACCAGCAATAGAATAAACTGACTTATCAAGTTTACGATTAAGCATTTGACAAATAACAAAAATGATTAGTGGTCTAATACGTTTACCACCCGCTTCAACTGAATAAGTCATCGATTCTTTTAACTTTTTTTCAGTGTCTAAAGCCTGTAATTGATTCAACATAATTTGATTAAATTCTGGTAATACGATATCAGAAAATTTAGTTAAGTTACTCATTTTCTAAGCCTTGTTCGAATGGCACTTCTTCACCAGAATCATTCATGACACTGGTTAATGTTTTTTCAGCATTTTCCAATGTTTTTTGCAATTTTGAGCTCAACTTAACACCGTTTTGAAATTGGGTTAATGCTTTTTCTAAAGGAACATCACCTTGTTCTAGTTCTGTTACAATTTTTTCAAGTTCTACTAAGTTATCTTCAAATGTCGCTTTTTTTTCAGCCATTTTTTATTCTCCTTTTTCAACTTTTTCAATTTTTGCATATGCTTTACCATCTGTAAGGTGTAACACGACGTTATCATCTATATTCACTGAATTAATACTTTTAATAATTTTATCTTCCATAGATACGTAACTGTATCCTCGTCCCATAATCTTCAATGGACTTAATAAATCAAGCGCATTTATTTTTTCGCCAACCTGTTGTTTCTTTGTTTCAAGTAAGTAGGTCATTAATTGATGTAACTGTTTGTTTTGTTGTTTTACTTGATCTTGCAGTTGACTAACCAATTGTTGCGGATTTTGATAGCGCAACTGACCATTAGCTTGTTCAAATTGTTGTTTCTTAATTGTGATAATTTGTTTTGTTACTTGCATTAAGCGTTGTGCTAAATTGTCTAAGTTTTGAAGGTAACCCTCATATAACCGATTAGGTTGTTGAAAAACATATGATTGTTGAATCTTATCTAATTGTTGTCTTCTTAAACTTAAAATATTTTGTGTTACTTGTAATAGTCTCAATTTTAATTGATTAATCTTAATTAATTCATCGGCGTAAACAGGGACAGCTAATTCTGCTGCTGCTGTTGGCGTTGCTGCCCGAACATCGGCCACTAAATCAGCAATGGTTGTGTCTGTCTCATGTCCAACTGAAGAAATAATTGGAATCTGGCTAGCAAATATTTCCCTTGCAACAGATTCTTCATTAAATGGCCATAAATCTTCAATTGAGCCACCGCCTCGACCAATAATAATCGTGTCAAAATGGCCTAATTCGTTAATTTGTTTTAACCGCTTAACTAAATCATTAGCTGCTTTGTCACCTTGTACAATCGCAGGAAATAAAACTAATTGAGCAATCGGGTAACGTCTTTTAACGGTTGTCATAATATCTTTAATGACAGCCCCTGAAGGACTTGTAATCACAGCAATTCGTTTAGGATATTTAACCAATGCCTGTTTTGGTGCTGAAAATAATCCTTCAGCTTGTAGCTTATTTTTTAACTGCTCATAGGCTTGATATAACGCACCAACACCATCAGGTTCCATTCGCTCAATATATATTTGATAGTTACCTGTCGCTTCATATAAAGATATACGGCCCATAACTAAAACTTTCATGCCATCTTCTGGTTTAAATTTTATTTTATCAAAAGCTGAACGGAACATAATTGCGCTAATTTTAGCATGATCATCTTTTAAACTAAAATATTGATGCGCATTAGGTCGAGGTCTTAAATTTGAAATTTCGCCAGTTAAATAAACGGTCCCAAGATAAGGATCAGCATCAAATTTTTTCTTCAAATATGTTGTTAATGATGTAACTGATAAATAATTATCTTTATTCAATGCCAACACTCCGTTTTGTTAATTCAATTGTTTGTTCCATCAACATTGCAATCGTCATAGGTCCAACCCCTTTTGGTACTGGTGTCAGATATCCTGCAACCTCTGCAACTTCCTTATCGACATCTCCCGCTAACTTACCACTATCTAAGCGGTTCATCCCGACATCGATGACTACAGCACCTTGTTTCACATCGGTTTTTTTAATAAAGTTTGCTTGACCAATTGCAACGACTAAAATATCAGCCTGTTTAGTTATCTCTGATAAATTTTCCGTATGACTATGCGTTATCGTTACTGTTGCATTAGCGTTTAAAAGTAACGCCGCCATTGGTTTACCCACAATATTACTGCGGCCAACAACAACTGCATTTTTACCGTCTAAATCAATATTGTATGCGTTAAACATTCTCATAATTCCCAGTGGTGTACATGGAATTGCTAGTGGATCATTCATGGCTAATCGTCCAATATTTATCGGATGAAATCCATCAACATCTTTTTCTGGTTTAATAGCTTCGGTTATCTTTTTTTCATCAATTTGGTTCGGTAAAGGTAACTGTACTAATATGCCATTAATATCTGAATTATCATTATAGTCATTAATGAGATTTAGCAACTCTTTTTCTGATATCGTATCAGGTAATCTTTTAACAATCGATTTTATCCCAATAGATTCAGCAATTCGATGCTTATTCTTAACATATATTTTACTTGCTGGATTTTCTCCAACTACAATAACAGCTAATGTAGGAAAGACATTCTTTTTCTTTAAAGCTTCTATCTCAGATTTTAAATTATCCGTCGTTATTTGTGCCAATTTTTTACCATCAATTAATTTAGCCATAATTTAGCACCTCTATTCCATTTTTACTTCTTACATTTTATCATATTTAAGGTATTCATTTCTAAAAAAAAAGTGTCGCAAAAAATGCAACACTTCTCAATCATTATTATTCATTTGTTTTTTCAATATCAACAGGCATTTTTTCAACAACTGGATCTAACACACCATTAACAAATTTTCTTGATTCATCATCACTAAATTCTTTAGCAATTTCTAAAGCTTCATTCAATGCTACCTTAGCAGGAACATCATCTACGTATTTCATTTCGTAAATAGCTAATCTCAAAATAATTAAATCCGTATTGTTTAAGCGTGATAGTTTCCAGCGTGATGTTAGATTTTCTTCAATAACAGAATCTATCTCAGCTTGTTTATCACTAACACCTGAAACTAATGCTTCTAAATAAGGTGGAATTACAGCCGACTCTTCATCAGGAACTTCTAACAATTCACGATAAATAGCCTCTCTATCACCATCTGGGTTAGAATTTAACGCAAATAATGCTTGAAATGCTTTTTCGCGAATCGTATGTCTAGTTACTATTACACTCACTAATTTTCACCATCTTTTTCTGAAAATAAATCGTCAGTATCTATCTTATCGGCTTCCTTTTCAGGAATAACCCCTTCAACATGAACATTTACTTCAATAATTTCTAAACCTGTCATAAATAGTAATTGTTGTTTAATCTTTTCTTGCATCACTAATGCAACCTTAGGAACAGATACACCGTAATCAAGGTAAACAAAAACATCAATATTCAACTGGTCATCTGTTAAATCAAGTTTAACACCCTTACCCAGTGACTTTTTACGGCCAAATAATTCAGTTAAATTTTTAGCAATTGTCCCACGCATTGAGTAAACACCATCAATTTGGTTAGCAGCAATTCCAACAATAATTTCAATAACTTCAGGTGCAATCTTAATGTCACCCAAAGAAGGTTCAGTACTTTTTAAAACAATATTTGTTTCTTCAGCCATAAGTTTAACCTCCGTCGATTTATTGTGCTCTGGAAATATATGTGCCATCTTGTGTATTAATAATTAACATTTCATCTTCATTAACGAAGAATGGCACTTGTACAACTAATCCTGTTTCAAGAACAGCAGGTTTAGTTCCACCAGATTGTGTATTACCTTTAATACCCGCTTCAGTTGATGCTACTTTTAATTCAACTGTATTAGGAACGTCAACACCAAGTGTTTCAGTGCCAAACATAATAACATTAACAATTAAGTTTTCTTTCAAATAATTTAATTGTTCATGCACGCGTTCTTCTGGTAATTCTAATTGTTCATATGTATCCATATCCATAAATACATAGTTGTTACCATCAGCATAAAGATATTGCATTTTTTTATTATCAATTTGTGCTTTTTGAACTTTTTCACCAGCACGGAATGTTTTTTCTTGAGCAGCACCTGTACGGAGATTCTTTAGTTTTGATCGAACAAAAGCAGAACCTTTACCCGGTTTAACATGTTGAAATTCAACAACACGCCATAAATCACCATCAACTTCGATTGTAACACCATTTTTAAATTCATTAACGGACATCATAATATAATATTCCTCCTACTATCTCGTGTATCTCATAGTTCTAATAATAGCAATAATGGACATATAAAAGCAAGTTAAAGTCTATATTATCATTAATTTTTTAGAAGAATTCGTTAACATTTGATAGCCATTCTCAGTCACTAAAATATCATCCTCAATTCGAACCCCACTAAGGTTTGGTACATAAATCCCTGGTTCAATTGTAATGACGTCGCCTGCTTGCAAAACACTGTTTGAATCATCCAATTTAATATTAGGTAATTCATGAATTGATAGGCCAATTCCATGCCCAATCCCATGATTAAAATATTTACCATATCCTGCATCGGCGATTGTTTCATTAGCAACTCTAGCTAATTCACTTAATTTTATTCCCGGTTTAATTAATGAAATCACTCGTTCTTGTGTCGTTAAAACAGACTCGTAGATATGTTTTAATTCATCAGATATCGATCCCACGGCGATGGTCCTTGTGACATCAAATGTATAGTTCTCGTAATAATAGCCAAAATCTATCGTAATCAGATCCTGGTCTTGAATCTTTCGTTTTGAAACCGTTGCATGTGGCCATGTTGAATGAATACCGCTTGCTACAATTGTTTCAAAAGATTCACTCATAGTACCTAAATTTTTGATATAACTATCTAGCCGATTAGCAATTTCAATTTCTGTTTGACCAACTTCAATCGTCGACACAATATAATTGAAAGCTTCATCAGCTAATTTTCCTGCTTTTATTAATTTTATCTGCTCATCCTTATCTTTAACACGTCGTAATTCGTCAACAATATTAGTAAATGGCACCAAATCACTAACAAGGATTTCATCTAATTGATCATACTCTAAAAATGATATTGATGATTCAAATCCCATAACTGTTAATCCTTTTTCACTAATTATGTCAGATACAGCACCCAGATAATCACGCGTAAATTTTATTTCTAATTTTTTATCATGATTTTCTAGTGCCAATTCAAATCTTAGGTCAGTGATTAAAAATTGTTGTGTATCAGTAATTAACAATACACCATCACCTTCAAAACCACTTAAATAAAATATGTTTGTCGTATCCGTCACTAGAAATGCATCAATCGAGAGTTTCTCAAAAGTTGATTGTAATTGTTTAATTCTATCAAAATTCATTTAAACACTCCTTTTATGTACAAAAAAAGGAAATCTCTATCATAAAATGAAGAGGTTTCCTTTGAGTTATTATTATTCAGCTACAGGGTATACAGAGACTTGTTTCTTATCGCGGCCTTTACGTTCGAAGCGAACGATACCATCGACTTTAGCAAACAAAGTATCATCTCCACCTTTACCAACGTTAACACCAGGATAAATACGTGTTCCACGTTGACGATAAAGAATTGAACCACCTGTTACTTCTTGTCCGTCAGCTCTTTTTGAGCCTAAACGTCTACCGACAGAATCACGGCCATTAGAAGTAGAACCCCCACCTTTTTTATGTGAGAAAAATTGTAAATTCATTAACATAATCAATGCACCTCCTTGTTATAGTCTTATTATTTAAGTGTTAATTTAATGTAATCTTGATAGTTTTGCTCAATTGACTGTAGTCCTAAAACTAAACTTTCTAAAAATAACTGTCCTGTAGCATCGTTTAACTCAGATTCTGATAGTTTAACTTTCATTAATCCACCATTATCTTCATCCATCTCAACATCAGGATTAAGTTTAGCAAGTTCGGTCAAACTATTAACTGTATTGATAGTCAATACCGAAACCGCAGCACACACAATATCTTGACCATATTCACCAGAATCAGCATGCCCTGTTATTTCAAACGCATCGATGATTTTGGCATCTCTCCGAGAAATAACTGCACGTATCATACTAGTAGCCTACTTTCAAAATTATGCGTTAATAGCATCGATAACAACCTTAGTATATGGTTGACGATGACCTTGTTTTGTATGAGAATGTTTCTTAGGTTTGTATTTGAAAGTAACAACTTTCTTTTCACGGCCTTGTTTTTCAACAGTACCAGTTACTGTAGCACCTTTAACAAAAGGAGCACCAATAACGGTTTTTTCGCCACCAACTAAAACAATTTCATCAAATGTAACTTTTTCACCAGCTTCTGCTGATAATTTTTCAATGTAAATAGCTTCTCCGGCTTCAACTTTAAGTTGTTTGCCACCTGTTTTAATAATTGCGTACATGTGTATTACACCTCCTTATAGATTACTTAGACTCGCCGTAATTTAGTGATCAGATTTAGACAACCTGACGCTTAAAAACTTAAAACGTGCGGTTGCAGTTGTGGTGTTCACAAATACAACGTTATTATAATATCAAATGTAACTTCTTAAGTCAACGTTATCCATCATTTTCAACAAAAAAGTTTGTTAAATTGACTCCGTTACTTGTATCAACGCCAGTAATTTCTTTTAAAACCTTAGCAACGTAGTGCGGTGTGTAGATCATATCGTCTCGTAACCAACGTTTAATGAAGCCTAGGTGCGCTGATGCAACATAGGATACTTGTAACTCGTTTGGTATCTTAGATACTTCAAAATCGCCTGCTAACTGTTCTCTAAAGTTATTTAAGTAGATAACTAGTCTATCATATACTTTATCAGAAAAAGCGACATCTTCTTGACTATTTAAAAGTACGCCAAACATCATTGATTCATCTTGTAAGTAGTTAAACACCCGATTTAAACAACAAACTTCAACTGGTTTCGAATAAACGTACGCTTTATCTGGTGATTGTTTTGACATAATCATAATGTAATCAAAAAAGTCATCTAAAATTTCATCCATTGCCCGATTAATAAAATCTTGTTTGTCATGATAATGCAGATAGAATGTTCCTCGAGTGACATTTGCTTCCTGAGTAATCTTTTGAACGCTAATATTTTCAACTTTGTAATGTTTCATGAGTACAACTAATGATTTTTTTAAATTTTGTCTTGTTCTCTTTACCCGTGGATCATTAGAATCAACCATTTTTCAACCTCTTTATTCATAATTAAATAGTCTTTATCTCCATTTATGTCTATTACTTTCTTATTATAGAACATTTCATCAAAACTTTCATTCATGTTTTTGATAATTTATAAGAGTTCTACCAATTTCCATTGACAAGTACCAGTATTTTATCATATACTATTAAATGTTGTTATGACTCGGTAGCTCAGCTGGATAGAGCATCCGCCTTCTAAGCGGACGGTCGTGAGTTCGAATCTCACCCGAGTCATAGATATCCATTCTAGACCGATTTATAAAAATAGGAATGCCTTTAAACGGGCGTTCCTATTTTTTTATTTAGGTGAAAACAGACTATAAAGGATAGAATGCTCAAAACATTTGTTGCATATTTGTTGCATGGATATTTTTATCAATAAATCTACTAAAGTATTAAAATATCAGGCGATAAGAAAGCATTTTCTGTCGGTAAGGCTGTTGGCAACGCTTTATATTGTATTACTGGAAAACACGTTAAAAATATCAAGCAATTACTTAAGCTTTAGTAAATTGTTTGAAATAAAACTATTAAAAAATCCCCTAACCTGTTGGTAGCAAGTTAGAGGGTATAAATATATTAACAAATAATTTTATCATATTTCTAGGAGTAGAGATATAGATTTCGGAGGAAATATATTCATGAGTACTACATTTACAATTATTTTTCTTATTGGTTTAGTTGTTTTTTTTACAGGTGTAACTTGGTTTATTGTAGCTTGGGGTAATAAAGCTTCTAATTTAATACCACTAATTTTATTGATTGCCGGTTTAGGCATATCAATTATTTCTTTTAGCGTGATGTCGGTAACATCTGATAAAGATTCGTCAGCGCGTTCATCGTCTAATTTTAGATCGTCAAGTGCTAGTGACTCGTCAGAATCAGATGATGATTCTAGTTATGATGACGATGATGATTCATATGTTGACGATGAATCTGAATCTGATTCAGAATCTGACGATGAGTCATACACTGATGATGAATCCGATTCAGAATCTACTTCATCTTTTGGCGATTCTGTAGATTTAACTGACGACTCAAAGATAACCGTTGACTCTGCTGAAAAAGAAACGTCAGTTCCTTTAAATGATGTTAAATCCGGTGATACACAAGTTGCTGTTAAAGTAACCGTTCAAAATAATGGTACAGGTCCACTAGATTTCAATGGTCAAAAGTTTGACGTCTATGATAGTGATGATACTATTGGGGAATTTAATTCAGAGACTTACTCTGGTAATATTCCAAATTCAATAGCTGCCGGAAAAAAAGCTGTAATGACATTATACTTTACAACTTCTAATGCTGGTCCGTTCTCTGTCACTTACGGGGACTCAACTTGGGAATAAATATTTAACTAATTTTAACGAGTGTATAGATACTTCAAGCAGGTGCAACTCCTGCTGCTCGTTTTTGTTTATCTACGTGCATAGGAATCACGTTAAAAGCTAAAAAGGAGAATATTATCATGAAAGTTTTTAATGTTAGTTTAGTTGTTAATGAAAATTGTATTACAGAATATGAACATTTTATTGATCCTCTAGTGACGCAATCAAAAAAAGAATCTGGTAATATTTCATACAATCATTTTAAACAATTAGGTGCCAACAATCGTTATGCAATAATTGAGCATTGGCAAGACCAAGACGCAGTTAACTTCCACAATGAAACAACTTATTTTAAAGAATTTTTAGCAGGCATCAATCAATTTGTAACTGAAGAATTACAAGTTATTGTAATGGACGCCTAACTACCCTTTCGACCACCAGTTAAGCTGGCTATGAGTGCAAGGCTCATTGGTCGTATTGCTACAAAATTTTAAAAATTTAAGGAGATTTAATTTATGGGAGCTACTTCAATTTCAGCCAGACACGCAAATACAACTCGTATAAAGGAAAAGTTGGTACCGTTTCTAAAAACCTGATTAATCGCCGTTTCTTTTCGGACCGACCTTATCAAAAACTAGCAACAGATGTTACAGAAGTCCGTTGGGGTGACGAAACAATCGATGAACGGGCCCATTTCACCTGTATTTATGATCTGTTTTCAGGCAAAATTCTAAGTCATCAGATTAGTAAACATCCAACAGTTAAATTTACAACAAAGGTTTTGAAACAAGCAATTGCAAAAATCCCAAAAGATTTAAATTATCGAACGACGATTCATTCTGACCAAGGATTCCAATATCAACACAAAAATTGGGTTACTATTCTCAAAAAATATCGTATTTTTCAGAGTATGTCACGTAAAGCAACATGTTTAGATAACGCTGCCATGGAAAGCTTTTTCCATATTATGAAAGCTGAAGCTTTCTATCAAAAAGAAACCGATACATATGAAACACTAGTTTCACAAGTACCGGTTTGGATAAATGACTATAATTTTTCACGAATTAAAATAAAATTGGGTTGTAAAAGCCCGGTTGAACACCGAATTTTTATAACCCAGAATGCTGCATAAAGCTTCGTCCAATATTTAGGGTTCACTTCATTTTATTATTTTTTATTATTGACTCAGCTTCTTCTTCTCCAGCCTCTATAGCCTTTTTTTGAGTATCTCGGATGATGTCTAAAATAAGCCCAAAAATATTCAAAGACGCCGTAAATACTAAAATTAAAACTATTCCTTTCAAATACAAAATTACTTCAAAATCAATAAAGGTTTCAAATGATATTAACATAGTACTAATTGATATTCCAACTATGGTTAGCCATAAAAATGAAGTCCACATAAATGGTGTGAATATTTCAACAAATACGTTTTTTAATTGAGTATCTGTTTTAGAAACTAAATATATGTGTCCTAAATTATCTATATCAAAGATACTTTTAACCGCAACAAATAATGCGAATGTAAAAGATAATCCGGTAACAGAAATACCCAATAAGCTTGAAACTTCATAATTAACATTAATAATATCCGGAAAAAATAAATATATTATTGTAAATATTACATTTATCGAAATTCCAATTTTAGAGTATATATTGCATATAGTTGCTCGTTTTGAAGTCCATAATGCTCTCATCAATGATTTATTATCTACCATACTATCACCTATTTATGAAAATTTTTATTAACTATTACAGGTACAATTTTCATTATACTCATTGCCCTATGTTTTATCGATTTAAGGTATCCTCGCTTAGCATCTTCACCCAATTGTTTACTTAACTCTACTGTATTTACTTTTTCTCCTCTAGGGGCACTATATATTTTTTTCACATCTTCAGCATTTATACGTTTTCGACTAGCAAGGTCCCTATCTTCAACTTGCTGGGCACCATTAGGATAGACAAGATGTACTGTTACTCTTGCATAATCTTGCTTAATGCTAACGCTATCTTGAACTGCATTAACTGATACAGCACCCATATTGGTATTTTCTGCTGTATTTATAAATGATTCTATTCTTTCAGACATACTAATAGCTTCTTTCAAACTTTTGTCATTAGTAGAAATTAAAATTTTTTCAGTTTCCAATTCATAAAAAAAATTCACTCCAGCATTTATATATTCTTTATCCTGAATATACCGTATTATTTTTCTAGCCTCTAGCATCATTTTACGACCATGTCCGTAACGTCCGTACCCTTTTAAGTTGCCTATTATATCATCTTCTAAAACATCATCTAATGATTCTTTTAAAAATGGATATTTTTTAAGTAATTTGTCCATTTTTGTTCTCATTTCAACTTTTGTAACGCCCAAAAATTCTTTTGTCCATAAAATGCCCGAATTTTTTTCATAGTTTTCTATAACAGCAAAATATTCCTCTTCTATTTTTTTAGATTGAGCAACAAATTCTGTATATTCTATAGATTTGGATAATTCTTCTTTAACATCAGTATCCTTAAAAATAAAATTTAAATATGTTCCCCTTTCAAATCCATTAGGTATTCCAAAACTATTAGTTAGATCATCCTTTATTACATTATGTTTAAGCTGTTTCCAACCTTCTGATTTTCTTTCAACGTAAGTTCTAATTATATTTGGTGCTAAATTTAATTTAAATACATAATAATTGTCCAAATAGTTACTCCTCCAAATAATTTATACTCGCTCTATTATTAAACAATAAAAAAGACAGGTAAACAATACCTTTCTCATGTGTGTATAAATATTTGGATTAGAGATTAATAACTGATATCAAAATATCATATTACTAATATAACAGATTAATCACTTCAATTTGTTCACTAAATGTTCACTTTTTGAAATCATGTAAGTCTTCAATTAAGAATGAATCAGCAAACTGTAAGCATGCTCGATTCTTGTAAAAACTGTATCTCGTCTTTTCATATCCTAAATCATCCATTTCAATATCATTTTATTTATTATCTTCTGCAATATAGACATCTATTAATATTTTTCTACTAATAGTGTCACAACTCTTTAAAGCTACTAGAACATTATTAATAACTTGCTCAGCATAGATACGTTTAGTTATGGTCTCTTCGTGTTGATTGTTCCCTGAGGTACTTTTTAGGCATATCCATGATAATTGGCGACTTAATTCCGCTAATATCCTTCTGACTATATCTCTGCATTTTTGGTAACCATACTTTAAAAAAACGTTTAACCTTATTAATTGTAGATTTTTCATTGACTTGTGGGAATAGTTCGTTAAATGAAGATATAGCATTTCCCCCTTTACGTTTGTTATAATCATTGCCAGTCAGAGTAATAGTTGTATGTATAAGTCACCTTACTAAGTGGGTTTTATGTTATCTAAATCATTAATGAAACTCAAGTAGTGTAATTTCTCTGATTACTTCATTCTTCTCCTAAATGGTCAACTCATGAATAGTATCAATAACTGCGCTACCTTTATAAGAAAAATTATTGTTAAATTTGATAATCATCTGAGGAACGTCATTCTGATTAGAGCAACGCATTAACTCATCCCTGTAAATTTTTTTGATACGTAGTCATCTGTTAACAGAAACTATTAGTCCTATAGTTTCTACTGAATGTACCACTATTTAAATATCATTTATTCAACATTCTATAGCTTTGCTATTCAGATCCAGCAATTTCATAAATAGTCAGTATTAGTTAAAAACAAAATACTGAGTTTACAATAACAGTTCTGAATTAGTAAGATATTAACCTAAACAAATACCTAGCCTTCATTTAAATAATTAATTTATCACCCAAGAAAATTTTGATGCATTTTAATAATAAAAATCATCCACAAGTTTATTTTCACCAACACCAAACATTTTTACCTACTCCCAGTTGTTATAATTTGTAGAATAACTGATAATTAGTTATTATAGAGAGGCATAAAAAAGTTTGGAGGAATTAGAATGAAATTATTAAATGATAGCACTCTAGAAAAAATCGGGAAGTTTGCAAGTATTTTATCTATCTTAATGTATGTCTCATACATCCCACAAATCATTTCCAACCTTAATGGTAGCCAGGGTAATCCTGTTCAGCCCTTGGTTGCCTGTATTAATTGCATATTTTGGACTGTCTATGGCGTATGTGGTAAAAATAAAGACTGGCCTATATTCTTTGCAAACGTACCGGGTATCTTTCTAGGCGCCATCGCTTTCTTCACTGCCTTATAAAATATCATATACATAAAATAGAATACTTACGTGCAGATAGGGAATCACGTTAAAAGCTCCATACGGGGGAATTCTTCATGAAACTAAAAATTAACACTGCAGCAGGTACTTTCGATATCATAAATACTATATTAGTAGCCTTTTCTTGGCTTATCGTTATTTTAACTGGTATCAATAAATCTACTGTAACATCACACGCTGTCTCTGGAACATCAACCTTAACTAGCGGTACAGCTATTTTCTTTTATATTATGCTAGGAATTGGCCTTATTCTTCACATTGTTGCACTTGTTCAATCAAGAAAAGCTGATATCTCTATTACTGGCCATGTTCTTGGTATTATTGGTTGCGGTTTATTTCTTTTATCAATGGTTTTTGCCCTTCCTACATTTATTTTATTAATCATTGCAGCAGTTTTCACACTCAAACAAGCTCCTGCTAAGCACTAATAAACAAAATTTAACATAAATTTCTAACGAGCGTATAGATACTTTTAGTAGGTGCGATTCCTACTGCTCGCTTTGCACCATAAAAATATTGGGGGATTTAAAATGAAAAAATTTATTAGCTTACTAGGGGTTCTAAGCGTATCAATGCTACTATTGTCTGCTTGCGAATATAGTTATAATTCTGATTCCAGTTCTAACAAAAATAGCTCTTCTTCTCAACAGTCGTCTGCATCATCCAACACAAAGGCCTCATCTTCTAAGGCCAAAGATTCTTCTAAAGAATCTTCATCATCTACTAAGAAGACATCTTCTTCTGAGAGCTTTGATATTAATGATAGTACTTCGTCTGCTAAAGACGTTCATATTCATGAATCTGAAGATGGTGCTGATTTTAATTTTGATACTGGTTCTTGATTTTTTACTTAAGTTAATTTTAAAAGAGATTAGTCTCATTCAAATAAAAACTGTTATTCAGTTATTAACACAAAAAAGCCTTCAATATTGGACAAAAATCCAATGTCGAAGGCTTTTCTTTATTAAAATTTAAAATACGAATTATTAATGATTCCTTATTTACGACGCTCAGTTGTAAATTAATTACTAATAATACGATACCAAGCTCTTAAAATTCAGTAACCTGCTTAAATTTTTGTCCAATATTATTGGTTAGCTCCAATTTAAGACTGTTTTAATTAATAATTATTTTCTTGTCTTTCAATATTTTCCATATTTTTTTTAACAAATTCATTTTCAATATCATTCCAAGACAATTTTAAATCAACTAACCCGAATTTAATAAAAAGATGCCAAGCATGTTTAAAATCTTCTAATTTATGACTAAATAAACTTTTAGAAATCATTAATTTTAACGATAAAAAGACTTTATTCAATGACATTGTCATAGGCTTTTTTGCAAAATCATCCATCTCTTCGTCACTAATTAATAATAAATAGGTCCATTTATTTTGATTGGCAATATTAAAAAAGAAACTCATTGCATCAACATATTCTGAGAGTACTGTCTCTTCATGCGTTTTGCCTTTTTCCATTTTTTGTCCACGATTTTCTTTCCAGACTTTAAACCATTCAACCGTGTTGGCTAATTCTGATAGTTCAACATCCAAGCTCACATAGGCGTTAAACAATCTCTCTTCAGGACTCCATCTAATTTTTTTATCTTGAATAACATCCCGATCAAAGCTTCGTTCCATTTGGATCATATCTGTTAAGTTCACTAAATTTTCCTCCAAAAAAATCTGCCCACTAGTAACTAACGGACAGACATTTTTTTATTATTTAAAAATCAAGGGATCTGATTTAATACTTAATTCATTTATATTATTCAAGTACCAATTTCTAATGAAAGGTTCATTCAACAAAATATCGAACCATGAAATTTCTTGGGCAGCATCCATAACAGCAACGACCCATTTTTCATTATCACTCTCACCCATTTGTTGTTGATCATAAATTGTTATTTCAGATTTAGCTAATTTTAAAACAGCACTATTATTTGCGCCTGCTTCAACCATTAACTCATTTTCTGAAGCAAGTACAAATAATTCATCGATAACACTTCGTTTAAGTATATCTTCAGACAATTCGTATCTTGCTGGATTACCTGAATCCAATAGATTAAGATCAACGCTAAATCCATAATCTTCTTTTAAATACGTCGCAAAATCAATTAACATCATTTCAAGATATTTAATCGATTTTGCGTCTAATTTTTCCAAGTAACTAACAATTAAGACATTTGTAATAGCTGTACTATTAATTCGAATCATTCTTTTACGTAAATTTAAATAAAATAAAGATTCTCCTGATTCTTGTGCAACATAATAAGCGCCATCATTATCATCAATTTTAAAGGAAAAACTATCTACGACATTAATCCCAGGTATTTCATGGACAAGTGCTTTTCTAGGCTCTGAGAAGTGTAAAATAGCCGTTTCATTATCATGCAAGTCCATTAAACGGTTAAAGAAGAGTAAACAATAATCTGCAGCACTATATTTTTGCGGGAATGTTAAATAATTAGTGTCAAGTTGATAACCCATCAAACTCATTGCGGCATCAATCAACTCAACTTTATCCTGGGTATTCATTAAAACATCTAATGTTTCCGTAAATTTAATCCCATTGTTCAGACTTAATTTAATTTGTTCATTAAAGTTTACTAAACGCGATTTTGTAGAAACTAACTGCTTTTCTTTTTCAGCCATTATTCAGTCACCTGTCCTTTTTGACTAATTAAGTGAGATAAATAACTGTAATATAAGGCATCATTTTGTTTAGTGAATTTTTCAAAATCACCAAATATACCAATAACACTTTGTCTTTCATAACCAATCAACGTATCTTCTTTGGCTAAACTTAAAACATCAGTCTCACTTGATTTAATATCTTGATATGCACTGCTGGCTTTTTCATCCATCTCAGTTAACTCTGTTAATCTTTCTTTTAACACGCGACGTTCTTCACGAATACGTCCAGCATCCCAAGGACGCCCTTTTTCTTGTGAATTACGTTTCATATCTTCGCGAATTTTGTCTTTTTCAGCGTCACGTTCATCCTGAGAATCAACTAATTCTTGACGTTCTTTATTTTGAATTGATATTTGATTAATTTTATCTGTATTAACACGTTTATTCGTTTCTTCCAATTCAAAAGACTTAGCTAATTTAGCTAGTTCTTCTTCATCAAATTTAAATTCAACATTTAAAACGTCTAAATAGCCAAATTCTTTTCGATCCCACCAATTACCAAAATGAATTTTGAATTTTCCAACTTCCATTTCTTCAAAATAGAAGAATGGATACGTATCACGTAAATATGAGATAAGTTTCAAACTTAAATATTGTTGAATTTGTGGATAATCTTTAATGACCAACTCTTCTTGAATGGCAGATTCCGAAACGCTTCTTTTCTTTAACACTAGTTGTGCGTAACGAGATTGGTTAATGAGTTGATAAACTAATCGATCATCTTCTTGTTTAATCGCCTCTCTAAGTTGATTTAAGTACTCAACTTTTTTAGATAGAGTGCGTTCGATATTGTTTGTAGCTTCACTGTGATCCGATAAATTAAATTGATTGTCTTTTATCATAGTTTACCCCTTATTCATATTTAATGATTATTTTTTTTACTATGTATTGTGATTTTTCTTTGCATAATCAAAAAAACTAAAACAATTTTACTTGTCCTAGTTTCATTATCAATCATTTAGTTAGTCATTTCAAACCTTTATTACACTTTTTTTAATAAAGTTCTAAATATTGATCTCTTTCCCATTCAGAAACTTCTTGACGGTAAGCAGCCCATTCTAATTTTTTGGCTTCAATAAAGCTTGGATATAAATGAGGACCCATTGCTTTTTCCATGATATCATCTTTTTCCAATGCTTTAATGGCATTGTGTAGTGTCGATGGTAAGTCACTAATATGATTATCTTGGCGTTCTTGACGGTTCATTACGTAAATATTTCTATCAACAGATGCAGGTGGTACAACTTTATTTCTAAGTCCATCAAGTCCTGCTTCTAAAATAGCCGCAATAACAAGATAAGGATTAGCAGTTGCATCAACACTTCTTAACTCTAATCGAGTTGATAACCCACGAGCCATTGGTACACGAACTAATGGCGATCGGTTACGTCCAGACCAAGCAACATAAACAGGTGCCTCAAATCCAGGGACAAGACGTTTATATGAGTTAACTGTTGGATTAGTAATTGCTGTGTAACCACGTGCATGTTGTAATAAACCACCTAAGAAGTGGTAGGCATCTTCAGATAATTGCATCTTATCTTTTTCATCAAAGAATGCATTACCATCTTTATGAAATAATGACATATTAATATGCATCCCTGAACCATTAATTCCATTCAATGGTTTTGGCATAAATGTCGCATGTAGACCATGTTTTCTAGCTACCGTTTTAACGACTAATTTAAATGTTTGGATGTTATCACAGGCTTGTAAAGCATCTGCGTATTTAAAATCAATTTCATGTTGGCCAGGTGCTACTTCATGATGAGAAGCTTCAACATCAAAACCCATGTTTTCAAGTTCTAACACGATATCTCGACGACAATTTTCACCTAAATCAACTGGTGCTAAATCAAAATAGCTACCTTTATCGTTTAATTGTGTTGTAGGTTTTCCCGTTATAGGGTCTAATTTAAATAAGAAAAATTCTGGTTCAGGTCCAATATTAAATTCAGTAAACCCTAAATCATTCATTTCTTTTAAGACACGGATAAGGTTATTTCTTGGATCACCTTGGAATGGTTTACGTTCAGCGTTATAAACTTCACAAATAATACGCGCAATTTTTCCATGTTCATGTTCCCATGGGAAAATCATCCAAGTTGATAAATCTGGGTATAAGTACATATCACTTTCTTCGATTCGAACGAATCCGTCGATTGAAGAACCATCGAACATTAATTTGTTTTCTAATAATTTGTCTAGTTGGCTAATCGGAACTTCCACGTTCTTAATAATTCCGAATAAATCTGTAAACATAAGTCTTAAAAATTTAACGTTCTCTTTTTTTGCCATTGTAACAATGTCATCTTTAGTGTATGCAGCTTTTGCCATTTTATCTCTCCTCAGTATTTATAATTTATAGACGCTTGTTTGTGTTAAAAGAAGGATCGTCAGGATTTTTAAGTCCACTAACTGAAAGAAATTCATTTTGAAAAATATGTCTAACATCATTATCTGTCAAAGGCTTTTCTAACAATTTGCGTTGCTTTTTAGCCTGTGCTTCCTTTTCAAAATAAATTTCTTTAATGCCAACCATATTCATGCCTTCATCTAAATAATCTTTAATTTCAAATAACTTATCAATATCATTCAGTGAATACATTCTGCGATTACCATCATTTCTTTGGGGCATAATTAACTCCTGCTCCTCATAATAACGAATTTGACGAGCCGTTAAGTCCGTTAATTTCATTACCGTTCCAATTGGTAATACCGCTAATGATCGTCTGAGTTCCTTCTCTTTCATAAACAAGCCTCCTTTTTAATTACATCCTTATAGTAACAAGGAAATAAATGACTGTCAACGTACAATGTTAGATTTTATAACATAGCTTACAGTCGATTGTTCAATAGAATGTTTTTTCAACTGCAGCTGTAACTGCTAACTTAACATGCGCATACGTTAACCCACCCTGAACATAAAGCGTATAAGGTTCTCTTATTGGACCATCAGCTGACAATTCGACACTAGCACCTTCAACAAAAGTACCCGCAGCCATAATAACTTTATCTTCATAACCAGCCATATCACTTGGTTTTGGTTCAACATATGCATCAACGGGAGATTCACGTTGGATAGCTTGAGCAAACTTAACCATTGGTTCTGGTTTACCAAAGTTAACCGTTTGAATGAGATCAGTTCTTGGTGCATCCCATTTTGGTGACACATCTAATCCCATTTTTTCAAGTAATGCACTCGTATAGATAGCACCTTTAATTGCCTCACCTGTTACATGAGGTGCTAAAAAGAACCCTTGAATAAAATCTCTCATAACATTTAAGGTGGCGCCCTCTTCATTACCAGTACCAGGTGTTGTTAGGCGGTAACCAGCTTTTTCAATTAAATCAGCACGTCCAACGATGTAACCACCCGTTTTAGCTAAACCACCACCAGCATTTTTAATTAGTGACCCTGACATGATATCAGCACCTACCTCTGTTGGTTCAATTGTTTCAGAAAATTCACCATAGCAGTTATCGATAAAAATAATCACATCTTTTGAAATTTTACGAACTTCTTTAATCATCTCAGCAATTTCAGATACCATAAAACTATCTCTAGTTGCATACCCACGAGAACGTTGGATTGCAACAACTTTAACCTTATCCGTTAACTTTTCTTTTAAACCATTAGAATCCATATGATTGTCAGCCGTTAATGGGACGTAATCAAACCCGATACCATATTCTTTCATTGAACCAATACCCGTTCCAGAAATACCAATAACTTCCTGAATCGTATCGTATGGCATCCCAGTAATATATAATAAATCGTCCCCTGGTCGTAACATACCAAAAAGGGCTGTTGAAATTGAATGCGTTCCTGAAACAATTTGTGGTCTCACCATTGCCGCTTCTGTTTTGAAAACATCTGCATAGATACGATCAAGTCCATCGCGGCCGATATCGTCGTATCCATATCCTGTTGATCCGGCAAAATATGTTTCAGAAACATTATTTTTCTTAAAAGCTTCCAAGACTTTTTGTTGGTTAAACAAAACCTGTTCATCAATTTCTTTTAGTCTTGGTTCAATTTGAGTATCAACTTCTCCTACAACATTTGCTAACTCCTGTGATAAATTATCTATCCATTTTTGCATATATTCTTCTCCTTATGACTTTTGTCCTTTTAACCAATCCACTATTTGTATTTCTATTTTACTTAGTTGTTCCGGATGCTCGATTAAATCAAACCAGTTAACTGCCATTTTATTTCTAAACCAAGTTAATTGTCGTTTTGCGTAACGCCTTGAGTTGCGTTTTATTAACTCTGTCGCTTCATCAAGTGATTGTTTTTCTTCAAAATAAGCATATAGCTCTTTATATCCAATACCTTTACTAGCTGGTAAATCATTGGTTTTTTGGTTAAAAAGCCATTTTGCTTCATCAATCAGCCCGGAACCAATCATAAGGTCAACTCGACGATTAATCCGATCATATAGCACTGACCTATCAGTCGATAACCCAATAATAAAGGGGTTAAACTCATCCGTTTTTTGATCCGCTTGCGCCGAAAACAATTGATTTGATTTTTTAATAACCTCTAATGCCCTGATTACTCGTAGCGTATTATTAACTGGAATTTTTAATGCTGCATTTGGATCTAAGCTTTCTAATTCTTGCCAAAGTGCCTCAGGACCGATTTTTTCACTACGTTCTTGTAATTCTTTTCTTAAATTTAAATCGTCGTCATTATCTGTTCCCAATTGAAAATTATCAAGTAATGCCTGTAAATAAAATCCGGTCCCACCAACAATTATTGGTAATTTCCCTCTAGAGGCAATATCACTAATTGCTGCGCGACTTTCGACTGTAAAATCAGCGACTGAATAACGTTCATCACTATTCTTGTGATTAATTAAATAATGTGGAATTCCATCCATCTCATCTTCTGTAATTTTAGCCGTCCCTATATCTAATTTCCGGTAAACTTGCATAGAATCGCCTGAAATAATCTCACCATTAAATTTTTTTGCTAATTTTATCGATAAATCAGTTTTACCAACTGCAGTTGGCCCAACAATTAACAATACTTTTTGCGTCATTTCTAATCTCCTTGAATATCTTTTCGTACTTCTATTGCTTTTGCAGGAAAATCTGTAAAAATGGCATCATATTTCTTTTTAAAACAATAAGTCATATCCTTAACTGAATTAACTGTCCAAGGGCGAATCAGTAGCTTTGGCCAAAATAAGCCATGTCGTTCTCTCAGCCAGGTCACATCAGGGTGTAAGCTAGTGATTAAATGATGCTTAGCCAATTGACGCGACTCTTTAATTTTAAATTGGAATAAACTCGCGAATTCTGCATCAGGATTAATTTTTTGCATTCTACGAATTGAGTTTGGATTAAAACTAGAATACAAAAGATGAATATCTGATGGTAATTGTTCCATTTGTTTATTTACAAGTTCTTCTATACCTTGGTATTCTATATGATTCGTTTTTAATTCTAAATTAAAAGTGCCTTTAAAGTTGTTATCTTTTAACAACTCAATTACTTCTTTTAATGTTGGAATTTGTTCACCTTGATAGTCAGAACTGAATTTAATTCCTGCATCTGCTTTTTTTAATTCCGCTAGTGTCAGATTTACTACCTTACCTGTTAAATTTGTGGTCCTATCAATTTTTTCATCATGCATAATGATTAGTTCACCATCTTTAGACAACTGAACATCAGTCTCAATGCCGTCGGCTCCTGCATCTATTGCGGCCTGAAAACTAACTAACGTATTTTCTGGTCTGGTTCCCTTACTTCCGCGATGCGCATAAATTTTGGTCTGCATATACAAGTCACCCCTAACTTTCAAAAATTATTATATCATTAATCGTAAAATAGCGGTGCTTTTAGTGGCAATTTTAGATTGAATAAGTCATAATAAAGATGTCAAATGAATAAGGAGGTCTACATAATGAAAAACTTTTCAAAAGGTTTCTTAGTCGGAACTGCTGCAACTGTAGGCGCATTAGTTGGTAGCGTCTTTGCCTTTAAAAAAACTGTTGTTGCACCCATCGAAGAAAAAGAACAAATGATTGAAGAAAACCGTAAACGTGCAACACGTAAGAGCCGTTCATCACACCATTCATAAACTAATAAAAGCATTGAAGAATTTTCATTCCTCAATGCTTTTTCTTTTTAGCGTTTTTTTGTTCTACCATCCCATTTTGAAAAACCTGTTTTCAAAATAGTAATATCTGTATAGCCTTGTTTGTGTAATTTATAGGCTGCTCGAGTACTAATCGATTTACCTTGGTCATATAAGTAAAGAGGTAAATCTTTTCTTAAACCACCAATCGCTGTTTTAAATTGAGAATAGGGAATATTTCTTGCTCCCATAATATGAGAAGCATCAAATTCACTTTTTTCACGTAAATCAACAACTTGCGCCTTACGCATACCTTCATTAAATTCTTCATTTGTTACTAATTTAGCTGCACGGCGACCCATATACCAAAGATAAAATTGGTTACCAGCTAACCCAACTAAAATAATAATCAAAATGATATTAATTATTAAACTAACCTTTACTGCTCCTAAAATCATACTAGTTCTCCCCTCAATTATTATTTAATAAACTGACGAGCAAGTGAAGCGGCACCAATAACGCCAGCTTCATTTCCTAATTGTGCTAATTTTAATGATGTTGATGAACGAACTGTTGGGAATGAAAATTGTTTAAAGTATTTAGTAACTTGATCTAATAGGAACGTTCCAGCAGCAGAAACACCGCCACCGATAACAATATATGCTGGATTTAACATATTACCTAAGTTACCACAAGCTAGTCCAAGATAATACGATACCTTATCAACGACCATTTTACCTAAAACATCATTCTCTTTAGCTAAATCAAAAACTAATTTAGATGTAATTTCTTGTCCGTCATCTAACATTTCTTTTAATTTTGATTGGCCAGCAAACTCTTCAGCCATATCACGAGCTACACGTACAACACCAGTAGCTGAAGCATATTGTTCTAAACAACCATGCTTACCACAAGTACACATGTAGCCATTAGGTTCAACTGTAATATGTCCAACTTCGCCACCAGCACCAGCAACACCATGTAATAATGCACCGTTAGCGATAATACCGCCACCAACACCAGTTCCAAGCGTGATGAAGGCAACTTCATCATCATTTTCGCCAGCGCCTTTCCAACGTTCACCTAAAGCAGCAACGTTGGCGTCATTATCAATAGCAAATGGAATTTGTGTACCGGATTCAATATCTGCTTGAACATTTTGCAATGTTTTCCAGTTCAAATTATATGCACCAATAACAGTTCCATCTGCACGATTTACTGTACCTGGTGAGCCCATACCAATTCCAACGAATTGATCAGCAGTCATATCAAATAGTCTGATATGGTGATTAATTGAAGCAATGATATCTGGCACAATATGTGAGCCTTCATCAAGAACGTTTGTTTCAATACTCCATTTTTGTTGAATATCGCCTGTTTCAGTTAAAATAGCGAATTTAACTGTTGTGCCACCTAAGTCGACACCAATTAATTTTTTTTCAATTACCATTATTCAAATTCCTCCACTTACACTCTCAATTATTTTGTTCTTCAACTCGATGTTCATGAGATAGTACAATTTTAGCTCTAGCATAGATTTTGTCATCAATCACTCCTGATCGATGTAAATTATCTAATTCCAATGCCATTAATTCAATATCCCACATACGTTTACCAACATAAACGTACACACCAAATTGTTTCAATAGTTGTTGGACATCATACAAATTTTTCAATTAACGGTCACCACCTTAAACTAGATACTATTAGAAATTCCAATTTTAATCAGAATTAAATTGATAATAATTAAAATAACGAATGCAGCTATCTGTTTAATATGACTGATTCGTGCCAATCTTGGTGCGCCTACAGTCGTTGCGATTAAGAATCCAGATAAAATACCGCCAATATGAGCTGCATTATCTGTACTTGACGACATAAACCCAAACGCAAGATTTAACACAATGAATAGTAAAAATTGCTGCGACATTTGTCTAAAATAGGCACTTTTTCTAAAATTATCACCTAACATTAGGAATGCCCCAAATAAACCAAAAATAGCACCACTAGCGCCTGCCGAAATAGTATCTGGACTGAACGTGAAACTTGCAATATTGCCAGCAATTCCAGCAAGCAAATAAATGCCTGTAAAACGCCAATGACCAAATAACATCTCAATTTGGATACCAATAAAATACAATGTAACCATATTAAGGACAATATGTTCAAATCCAATATGTAAAAATATGGGATTAAATAATCGCCACCACTCGCCGTCCATGATCAGTGGATTATATTTAGCGCCAAATTCAATTAATACATTTGTGTCTTGACTACCACCAGCAAGTGTCATTGCGATGAAAACAATTGCTGATAATCCAATAAAAAAGTACGTCATAAATGGTGTATTTTTGTATTTTGCCAAATTCATAGATAGCTCCTTATTTCATATAAAAATTTACAAAATAACGTTTACAAGATTTTATTTCAACTAGTATAAAAGTTATTTAAAACAAAAAAACAACAGGAAAATTCCCGTTGTTATTTTGTTTCGCGATGTAAAGTAACCTTACGATCACGTGGGCAAAATTTATTAAGCTCAACACGATCTGGATTATTACGTTTGTTTTTACTTGATAGGTATGTCCGTTCATGACATTCCGTACATTCTAATGTAATGTGTACACGCATGGTTGCAACCCTCCATATATTTCTTCATAATTTCATAAGACAATTAGTCTTTAACGTCTTATATAATATCATTATTAATAAGTAAACGCTAGTGTTTTTTTTTATTTGTTAAGGAAATTTACTTTACAGCAATAAAATCAGGTATTAGATGACTTATTTCCTTAATATTATTTATCAGATTCAACAGTTTTCCAAAATGCTGAATAAATTGAAACTGCTGCCTGACCATTCACAGCACTACCTGTATTATTAGCCATTCCAGGGAAAACGAGTGCAACGACCACTTTAGGCTTGTTAGAAGGTGCATATGAAGCCAAACTAAGTGCTTCAGTTTCAGATGTTCCATAGAATGTTTGAGCAGTACCTGTTTTAGCTGAAATTGATGGTGTTACATCACTCATCGCATTCCCAGTTCTCAATGAACTTGATCCATGAACAACCTTATAAAATCCTGATTGAACAACATCAAATTCTGATTTTGTTGCGTTAACTGTACTTAAAATATTAGGTGTCATTTCAGTTTGAACAGAACCTAAAGAACCATCCTCATTTGTTGAACGAATCGCTTTTACAATTTGTGGTTGTAATCTTGTACCACCATTAGCCATCGTTGACATGTATTGCGCTAATTGAATAGTTGTATATGAATCATAATTTCCGAAAGATAAATCAAGTGCTTTACCAATATTTGTTTGGTTAGCTACACCCTCAAAACCAGTTGACTCACCAGGTAAATCAACACCTGTTTTGATACCAAGTCCGAATTGATTAAAGTAACCACGCATTTTGGGGAAAATTGAATTCGACATATCCAGTGAAGAACCACTTGAATATTTGAATCCGCCTTCTCTCATTGCTAACTGCATCATGTACGAGTTAGAAGAAACCATTAATGCATCAGAAGCTGTTAACGCAACGTTAGCTGAACCAGATGTATTAAACCATGATGACTTAGGAGCTGTCCCAGCAAGCTTAATAGGTTCATCAGTTATGGTATTGCTAGTTGGTGTAATTGCCCCATCCATCATAGCTCCCATAACCGTAGCACCTTTTACAACAGAACCCATGGTAAATACTTGATTAATCGACCCTAAAGCATCATCCGTAATCTTACCTGTTTTAATATTTCGATTAACACCGGCCATTGCATAAACGGCACCTGTATTTGGGTTCATGACAACTGCGTAGGCCCCTGGATTATAAGGATTGCTTCCAGCAATTGATTTCACACTATCGTTCATAATCTTTTGAACTTGAGCTTGGAATTTAGCGTTAATATTTAAGACGAGATTATCACCTTTTTTACCACTATATTCTTGTACTTGTTTTACTATTTTACTATTAGCCACTTCAACCTTAGTTTGTGACTTTGTTCCTTTTAAAACATCTTCATATTGTTTTTCTAAATAACTCTGACCAACACTATCATTTCGTGAATAACCTTCAGTCATTAACGTTTCCACGCTATCACTAGGTAGCCCAGTAGCTTCACTAGTGACATTTCCGATGATACTGTTCATACTTTTACCATTTGGGTAACTTCGTGACCAGTTAGTTCCTATTTTAATCCCATTCATCCCTGATAAATGTTCACCTACTTCAGCCATCTCCTTATCGGAAACATCAGAGGTTTTTAAGTAAACAGTTGATAATGAATAAGCACCCGTCATTTTCCCAAAAACAGTAGCAGCTTCTTTTTCTTCATCAGTTAATGAATCAATGTTATTTTTAACAGCATATGCTACTGTCAATGTATTAAAATCAGTAGTTGATAATTTGTTTAACTCAGCAGATGTTAAATTTTTTTCTTTTTTTACAGCAGCAGTGACAGCTTTTAAATGCCCCTTATCCGCTAAGTAGTAATCAGCAGCATTGCGGTCTGTTAATTTACTCGTATCAATACTGACATAGGTTACTAAGTTATTAGCTATCTTATATAAATCAGGCGATAGGATACCTGATCCTTTTGTATAAGTAATTGCTCGAGAAGAATTATTACCAACTAGAACCTTACCTGTTGAGTCATAAACCATCCCACGCTGTACATTCTTAGTTTCTGTTGTCGTATCCGTACTATTAACTGTCGCTTCAAATGAAGCTCCGTTTAAAATTTGTAAATAGGCTAACTGCGCCAGTAATGCTGCAAAAAGTAGGAAAACAATAAAAAACAGGAAATTTAATCTAAATGGAATATGTGATTTATTTTGTTTGCTTCGACCTTGTTTTGTTTTTGGAAGTTTCACGTTTAATTACCTCTCACTGTATCATTATTAGTCTTTTAATTCGTATAAATATATCATTTACCATATTACCACATTTTTAAGATTCATTGGCCCAATAAACAGGCTAACAATTTATATTATAATAAAAACTTTAATAATCAGATTAAATATATTTTTATCTGCTGCTGATTTATGCGGTAAAGTCCCAAATATGCTATTCTTATTACCATACATTAATAGTCAGAGAGGTTTTAAAATGGTTAAGCTTAAAAATTATCTTAAAAAGAATCATGTACTCCTTCTAAGTTTCCTTATTCCTTTATTCATTATGCTTTGTTACTTTATTGGCCGCAAAATGTATCCTTTTGGGAATAGTTCTCTATTAACTGTTGATTTAGGTCAGCAATATATTGATTTTTTCTCTTATTTTAGAGCCACACTTCTCCATCATCCTACTAGTTTTTTCTATTCATTTTCACAAGCAATTGGTGGTGATATGTTAGGTGAGTGGGCATACTACTTAATGAGTCCTTTTAATCTTATTTTCTTAGTATTTCCAGGAAAATCAATTTTAGCGGGTGTTATGGTAGTCACCCTTTTAAAATATGCCTTATCAGGCCTTACGTTCGGTTTATTATTAAAGAAAACAACAAGAATGACTTCACTTTATATCCCATTATTTGCCACAGCGTATGCGCTAATGGGTTGGACGATTGCTAACCAACTTAATTTATTATGGTTAGACGCTGTTATTCTATTACCTTTAGTTATTTTAGGCTTTGAAAAATTACAGTTGAATTCAAAAAGTTGGGCTTATACTTGGTGGCTTGCGTTACTTTTAATCGTTAACTATTATATGGGTTATATGGTCTGTCTTTTTATGATTTTATATTTCTTATATACAACAAGTCGTGTATCTCTATCAGTTAAACAATTTTTTAAAAAATCATGGATTTTCATCTATAAATCTCTAGTTTCTGTAGCAATTTCAGCAATTATCCTCTTTCCAACTCTATTCTCATTGCTTTCAAGTAAGGGAGAATACACGGAAGAATCTATTAAAGCAAAAATTGAATATAATCCTTTAGCGATGCTTTCAAAATTTGTGATTGGTTCATTCAATTTTGATCAAATGCCTTCTGGTTTCCCTAATATTTTTGTAGGGAGTTTGGCTTTAATTGGTTTTATCTTATATTTCATGAATAACCGTTTTTCAATTAAAGAACGGGTTGTCTCTTTTTTAATCACAAGTTTCTTGATCCTATCGATGTGCTTTGAACCTTTAGATTTACTATGGCACGGAATGCAATTTCCAGTTTGGTATCCTTATCGTTTTTCATTTGTATTTTGCTTTTGGATTATCCTTTTAGCTGCTCAACAATTTGAGTACTTTAATCCTATAAAATTCTGGAAATTGAGTATTGTAGGTCTTTTATTCATCGGAATGTTTACGTACTTATTTATATCAAAAGAATCTTATAGTTATTTATCTGATGAAACTTTATTCCTATCAATTTTATTTATTCTTTTAACGTTAATTTTAATTCAGTTCCAAGATCATGCATCACCTTCATTCAAATGGTTGTTATTTGCAAGTGTAATAGCTGAGATGTCATGTAACGCTGTTTATTCATTAGATAACATTAGTTATTTATCTACAAGTGAATACGACGTGTCAACGACTGCCCTAGCAACTGAAAGTAAATCGTTAAAAAAAATTGATAATTCTTTCTATCGTGTCGCACAAACATACAGTCGGACTAAAAATGATGCCATGTCAGCTGATTTTTTCAGCGGTTCCCATTTTAGTTCTGCTTTTTCAAAATCAATCCCAACTTTTTACGGTAAGATAGGACAACCTGATGGTGATAATTATGTCACTTACTCAAATGGTACCTTGGTAACAGATGCCCTATTAAATATGAAGTACGTTTTTACACCAAAACAATTACGGACTTCTAAGGCATTGGACACACAGTTAGAAACATTGACACCACTAACTGAAAAACCTGATACAGCTTACTATAGACCTGTCTCAAATAACTCGTTAACTGAAACGGTTAAAAATCCGTATGCTTTATCAATTGGCTATGCAGCAAATGATACTATATTGACAAACAAGAATAAAACAACTAACCCATTAAGATATCAGTCTGATTGGTTATCTGCTCTAACCGGTATTAATAACGATGCTTTATTTACACCAATTAATTTTAATACTGTCAATTTTGATAACGTTGGTTCACAAATTAATTTAACAAATTCTATTCTAACAAAAACGAAACTAAATAAATCTGGACTAGTCACTTTCACATACACACCAACAACAAACGATGCTTATTATTTAACCTTAGGTTCAGGATTAAGTACTGATAATGTTTTATTTAAATTAAATGGTCACGAATTAAAACAATATAAAACGTATCGAAATACAGTTGTTGTTAATATTGCATCCAATAATAAAGGTAAAAAAATAGTTCTGACAGCTAAATTAAAGAAAAGAACCCTTTTCTTAGAAAACTTTACGCTTTATCAAATGAATGTTAATTCATTTAAATCCCAAATTAAGCAACTAAAATCTAGTGAATTAAACGTTACAAAATACAATCAACATTCAATCACAGGTTCAATATCAGTTAAACGTAATCATCAAGTCGTCTTTACAACGATTCCATACAGTAAAGGTTGGCATGTTAAAGTTGATGGTAAATCCGTAGCAACTAATAAATCATTGAATACTTTTCTCAGCTTTAAAGTTGCTAAGGGAAATCATACCGTTAAACTTATCTATTGGCCACCATACATGGGTATTGGTTTGATCGTCTCAATTTTGGCTATTCTCTTGATACTTATTAAGCCAATTATCGTTCACACAAAAAGATTGATTAAATAGTTTTTGTATAATACAAAAGGACAAGATTGCAATATGCAATCTTGTCCTTTTATTTAGTCTTGTTCATTTTTTCATCAAATTCTGTGACAGCTTTTGTTTCACCAATAATCAGTACCTGATCATTTGGTAAAATAATTTGATCTGCTAATGGTGAAATAATCATTTCTTTACCACGTCTAATACTGATTACATTTAAATTAAATGTTGATCTGAAATTTAATTCATCTAATGTCTTATTAACATATCTCGGATCTGTCATATCAATTTCTGCCAATCGGTAATCATCATCTAAATCTAAGTAATCTAACAAATGATTAGAACTTAATGCCCTACCCAACTTGATTCCCATATCTCGTTCAGGATGAACAATATGATCTGCCCCAACCTTTTGGAGTACACGAGCGTGATATTTATTCAATGCTTTAGCCGTTACGACAGGAACACCTAATTCTTTAACCATCAATGTGACTAAGATACTTGCTTGAATATCTTCACCAATTGCGACAATCACATGATCAAAATTACGAATACCGATTGATTTTAAAGCTTCATCATCTTGTGCATCGGCAACAACAGCATGTGTTGCAATATCCATATAATCATTTACACGAGCTTCATCCCTATCAATAACTAAAACTTCTTGCCCATACTCAATCAACGTTTCGCAAACACTCGCACCAAATCGACCTAAACCGATTATTGCAAAATTCTTTTTCAACTTATCTCACCTACTTAATTTAATAAAAAAAGACTAAGTAACAAATGATTTGCAACTTAATCTTTTATATTTAGCTTTTATAAATTATCTTTAACATCGGTAATTTTGACTTCAAAATTACCATTTGGTGTTTCAATTGTTACTGTTTCATTTAATTTATGGCCAACTAATCCTTTAGCGATTGGTGATTCATTTGAAATTTTACCAGACATTGGGTCAGCTTCTGCCGCACCAACAATCGTGTATGTTTCTTCCTCTTCACCAGGTTCCATAAATGAAACTGTTTTACCAACAGAAACTTCGTCAGCATCTACACCAGCGTTATCAATAATTTCTGCATAATGGAGCATATGTTCAATTGTTTTAACTCGGCCTTCAACAAAACTTTGTTCATCTTTAGCTGATTCATATTCTGAATTTTCTGATAAATCGCCATAACTACGTGCAATCTTAATACGATTAATAATTTCTGCACGCGTTTTTGTTTTTAATGTTTCAAGTTCTTCTTCAAGTTTAACTTTACCGTCTACGGTCATTGGATATACTTTATCTTCTGCCATCACTTACTCCTCTTAAAATTAATAAGTTCAATATGCCTATCAGGTTAACATTTAATTTTGTGATTGTAAACCGGTTGCGTGGATTATTGAACATAATCATTATCAGCCTGTGTCATAGGTGAAAATGCTTGGTAATATTCATACGTTTTAGAATATTCTATTTTTTTAGAATTTGAATTGAAAATAAAATAGAAATTACCTTTCTTTCTGTCCAATGGTGTCAAAACAGCCTGGATAGAATCTAAACTAGCATTGTTAAATGGACCAGGTCCATATCCTTTATAAACGTACAAATTATATGGTTTATCCACGTAATAATCAGCTGACGTTAAATCTTTTTGCGGTATATTTAGCGCATAACTAACTGATATTTTTGATTGTAACGTTATTTCTGATGCAATTCGATTGAAATAAACACCGGCAATTTTTTGACGATCTTTATGGTTTTCCGTCTCTTTTTCAACTAATGAAGCGAGAGAAATGACCTCTTGTACTGTTAATTTTTGTTTTTTTATTGTTGCATAATAAGGCGATAATTCATCATTTGCTTTAACAATCATTTGCTCAACAAGATTTTTTAACGTTGTTTTTTTATAAACAGTATACGTAGCTGGGAACAAATAACCTTCTAAAGGATATCTCACGTTTTTAGATGCCATAGTGGTATCTAAAAGATCTGGATATTTTTTATCTAAGTAATCCAAAAAAGTTTTATTTTTCATTAATTTAATAAAATCATTATATGAAAAATTTGTTTCTTTTGAAATGGATTTACCGATTTGGTTAATTGTTGTTCCCTCACCAACTAATACTTTCGCTAATTTATTTTGTATAGGCTCACTACTTCCACCTTGTTGAAGTGTCCAAGCAATTTTATCCAAACTCATAGATGCCTTAAGTTGATAGTAGCCGCCCTTAAATTGTGACACCTTTTTTTGCTTGACATAGTACGTATACACCGTACCACTTTTAATAATTTTATTTTTTTCTAAAATTGTTCCAATTTGTTTTGTACTTGATCCAATTGGAATATAAACTTGTTCAATTTTATTATTATTTTTATCTAGTGGATCTAAAGATGCCTTGATATATCTATAGGTCATAAACAATATTGTCAGTAGTAATATACATAATAATGCAATGACCCCTGCAATAATTTTCTTAGCCTGGTTTTTATTATTCTCTGGCGGTAATTCTGGAGATGTATCATCTTTTTTCATTGTTTAACCTCCTCACGCTTAATAATAAGTATTATTAAGCTGCGTCCTAAATTATCGAATATCAGCCCTAAGCGTCTCTTTTAAAGCTTCGATAACACGGTTAAAATCATTTGTGACATCTTCTTCAACCAAAGTTTTTGTAATATCTTGATAAGTTAACGTATAAGCAAGGGATTTCATGCCATTTTCAATATGAGATCCTTGATAAAGATCAAATAAATGAACATCAATTAAAGACTTTCCACCTTGTTTTTTAATTAACGCTTCAATCTCACTGTTAGCTATATCATTAGCAACTAGGAGGGCCACATCACGAGTAACTGATGGGAATTTAGAAATAGGCGCAAATAATCGGTCTGCTTTTTTCGCATCAACTAATTTTTGAAGATCTAATTCGAAAACGTATGTTTCCTTTAAATTAAATTCTTTAGCTGAATTAGGATGTACTTGGCCGACAAAACCAATTAATTCATCTTTTAAATAGATATCAGCTGTTCGTCCTGGATGCATATCTTCATGACTTTCAGAAGATACATAAGTAACATCATCAACTAATTCTAATTGTGTTAATAATTGTTCAACAACACCTTTAATCATGAAGAAATCAACAGGTTGTTTTTCATTTTGCCAATTTGCAAGTTTAAATAATCCTGTCATTGCACCTGCAATATGTTCAATTTCAGTAGGTCGCTCTTCGCCCTCACTGCGGAAAAAGACTCTTCCTTGTTCATAGAAAGCAAGATTGTCAGATTTTCGTGCTTCATTGTACGCTAAATCATCTAATAACCCGCTGATTAAGTTCATTCTTGTTGTTGTTCGTTCTGAGCTCATTGGGAACATTAAATTTGTCGTAAAAACATCTTTTTCTTCAAAAATAAATTTACCAGCTTTTTCTTCCGTTGTTAATCCATAACTAATAACTTCAGATAACCCAGCTGATTCCAAAATATGACGCGCCTGTTTAATCATTTTTTGTTTATAAGTATATTTACCAGGAGTCATTTTGCCAGTTGGTAGTGTAGAAGGAATATTATCGTATCCATAAATACGCGCGATTTCTTCTACTAAATCTGCTTCAATACTAATATCCCAACGTCTTGCAGGAACTTCAACATTTAAAGTACCATCGCGATTTACAACCGTAAATCCTAATTGTTTAAATAATTTAGTGATTTCAGATTCTGATAATTCAGTCCCAAGTACACCATTAATATGTGCCACCGTTGTATCAACAAAAGTTGACTCTGCTTCTAGCTTACTTGCACTTGCCGTACCCGACACAACTGTTCCATCACCTAAATTAGCGATTAACTCTGCTGCTGCATCAAGTGCTTCTTGTACTGTTTCAACGTTAATACCACGTTCAAATCGCATTGAGGCTTCACTATGAATACCATGTGTGCGTGCTGTTTTTCTAACCATTGAATTGTTAAATACTGCAGATTCAATCGCAACTGTCACAGTTTCGTCGGTTATTTGTGTTGATTCGCCACCCATTGTCCCAGCAATAGCAATCGGTGTTTTACCATTTGTAATCACAATATCTTTTTCTTTTAATTCACGTTCTTCGCTATCTAGTGTTGTAATCTTTTCGCCAGCAATAGCTGTTCTTACTAAAATATCTTTACTTCCCAATTTATTATAATCAAAGGCATGTAATGGTTGACCATAATCCATCAATATATAATTGGTCACATCAACGACATTATTAATAGGTCTAACGCCTGCGTTCCAAAGACGAATTTGTAACCACATTGGACTTGCTTTAATTGTTAAATCTTTAATCACGCGCATCGAATATGTGGGTGCTAACGTTTTATCAGGCAACGATAAAGAAATGTAATCTTCAATTTTTTCAGTAGATGTTTCTTTCAATTCTGGATGCTTAAATGTTGCCGGAACATCATAGTCAGCAGATAGTTCATGTGCTACCCCACGCATACTTAACATATCAGCACGATTTGGTGTCACATCAATATCAATAATGTCATCATTCATACCTAAGTAATCAAAGACTGATTCACCAGGAATTGCATTTTCTGGCATTACGTAGATACCTTCTACAAATTCTTTAGGCACGACACTATCTGAAAATCCAATTTCTTGTAATGCACAAATCATACCTTCAGAAGCTTGTCCGCGCATTTTACCACGTTTGATTTTAACATTATCAGCAATTCTAGAATTGGGTAATGCAACAATAACTTTTTGCCCTGCGGCAATATTAGGTGCGCCACAAACGATTTGACTAAGAGATCCTTCACCAACATCAACTTGGCAGATATTTAAATGATCAGAGTCTGGATGTGGTACCAAACTATCAACATATCCAACAACAATTTTTTTAAGTCCTTCAGAAGGACGTTCAACGCTATCAATTTCAACGGCTGTACGAGCTATTTTTTCAGCAATAATTTCAGGTTCAATTTCTAATGTTAAATATTCATTCAACCAATTTTTAGATACTTTCATTATCTCTAACCTCTTTTCGTAAATTGTGACAGGAATCGATTATCGTTTAAATAAAAATGACGAATATCGTCGATACTATATTTAAGCATCGCAAAACGATCTGGTCCTAAACCAAAGGCAAAACCACCGTATACTTCAGGGTCGACACCGGCCATTCTTAATACATTAGGATGTACCATTCCAGCGCCTAAAACTTCTAACCAGCCTGTGTATTTACAGATTGAGCACCCTTTACCCGCACATTTAAAACAGGTCACATCGACTTCAACTGACGGTTCCGTAAATGGGAAGTAACTTGGTCGTAACCGAATTTCTTGTTCTTCTCCAAAAATTGTTTTAGCAATCAGTTCAATCGTTCCCTTTAAGTCTGCCATCGTAATATGTTTGTCGATTACTAACCCTTCGAACTGGTGAAATTGATGTGAATGCGTTGCATCATCTGTATCACGTCGATAAACTTTACCAGGTGAAACCATTTTTAATGGTCCTTTTGAAAAATCATGTGTTTCCATTGTCCTTGCTTGAACGGGTGATGTTTGTGTTCTCATTAATAATTCTTTTGTAATATAAAATGTATCTTGCATATCACGAGCGGGATGATCCGCAGGTAAGTTCAACATTTCAAAATTGTAATGGTCTTCTTCTATTTCTGGACCTGAAACAACTTGATACCCCATACCCAAAAAGAGCTCTTCCAATTCTTCAATCACTTGCATAATAACATGTGGCTGCCCTAATTGAATTTGGGCACCTGGTAGCGTTACATCGATTTTTTCTTTTTCCAACTTTTTAGCAGTCATTTTAATTTCAAGTTCTTCATTTTTCACACGAATAGCTTCAGCTAACTCATTTTTAATGGTATTAGAAAAGCTACCAATTTTAGGTCGTTCTTCGGCTGATAATTCCTTCATACCTCTTAAAACTTCTGTGATTGGTCCTTTTTTTCCAAGTAAATTAACACGAATAGCATTAATTTGTTTTAGATCCTCTGATTCACGAATTTGTTTCAAGCCTTTTTCTTGTAACTCAAGTAATTTCTCTTTTAAATCCATTAATATCGACTCCTTTATTAGTTGTTTTGATAGATTTTAGACACAAAAAGACCCCGTCCTAAAAAGGGACGAGGTCTCGCGGTACCACCCTTGTTTTTGAGAATACAAATTCCCAAACACTCAAAATGATAACGGCCATTAACCGGTTAATTGCATGATTTAAGTTAGCCTACATTAATTAACAGCTCTAGAAGTGAATTCAATATTTTATTTATTGGTTAGTTTCAGTCTAGCTAACCATCCCTTTAAATCCAAGAAAAATATCTACTATTTTCTGTCTAAGCCTTTATTCTATATTCATAGTTTAAAGGTATCAAAGCCTATCGTCAAGTCTTACTCGCAATCTTTAAGTGTATACCACTTTTCTGACCATGTATGGACGCTATCCATCATATTTTTCATGTCTTTTCCTTGTTCAGTAAGCTCATAAAAACTACGACTAGTTTCACCGATGGCGACTCTTGAGATAATATTAGTATCTTCAAGTTCTTTTAAACGTTCAACTAATACACGGTCACTGCATTTATCAACCTTTTGAGCTAATTCTTTAAATCGTTGAGGTCCTTCATCCAATAAAACGTTAATAATTAAACCGTTCCATTTTTTACCTAATATTGAAAAAGTTTTTTCAAATTTAGGACACATTTCATAATTTGTTTTTTCTTGAACAACTTGCATAATTAACCCCTCCTCAGTTACTTTATTACTATATTTTATCATTAACTAACAAAAAGTAAACAAATTGGTTCGTTTTCGAAAAAACAAAAAGGATAAGCCTGTAGGCCTATCCTTTTTAAAACTATTTTAAAATTGCAATTAATTGCTGAAAGCTATGTTTTGATTTATTTTTTAACGGTGATGAAACTTCACTTGTTGCTTCATATTTATCAACCATGGTTACAATATATCCCTCTGGATATTTAGGTGGTGCAACAGTAGCACCCCACATATGTTTCATGATGATATCTTTTTCTAAATCAGATAATGTCGTTAACTTCTCTGCATTTCTAATAGCGATACGCGGATGAATCCAAGCATGTGTACCGCGATCGAATTTAGTTGTACGCCAATCGTAGTAAAATAAATCATGTAATAATCCGGCCCTTGCCGTTGCTTTTGCATTTAAATGTAATCTTTTAGCGATACGATAACTGTCATAGGAAACTGAGATTGAATGTTCTAATCGAGTAGAAAAATGATGTTGTGTATATTCACTTAATCTTTGAACTTCTGGTTTTGCCAAAAGGTCTCCAACATAACTCATATATAATTCATCATCAAGATACGAATCTTTTTTCATATACTAGTACGCCCCCAAAATATTTTTTCCTATCTCCATCATAACTGATTGAGCACCTATTGCAAGCGCAATCAGTTATCTTTAGTAAATCGTAATAATTTCACCAAATATCATAATTAAGCTTTAAGATGAAACATTAGTACACCTGCAGCAATAGCGACATTTAACGATTCAGCACGACCTTTAATTGGAATATATAAATTAGCATCCGTTTCATTTAACAGGTCATTACGCATCCCGTTACCTTCATTTCCCATAATTAAACCAAAATTATCTGTAGCAGAAATCTCACGATAACTAAGTGCATCTTCATTTAATTCAGAACCATAAATAGCAATATTATTTTCTTTGAATAAGGTAGTAACTTCCATTAAATCGGCATCCACTAATTGAACATGAAATTGGCTTCCCTGCATCGAACGTAAAACTTTAGGATGATGACTATCTGCACTACCCTCACCAAAAATGACACCTGTTAAACCGGCAGCATCGGCAGTTCTAACCATTGTTCCAATATTTCCTGGATCTTGAACACCATCTAGCATTAACCAGCCACCAGTTAAATGGTCAACTGATAATTGTTGATTTTCTTCCATCTCAGTTACCGCGTAAATACCTTGTGGCGTACTCGTGTCAGCAAGATATAAACTAACTTCAGATGAGATTTCTACTTGCTCAATTGTCGTATCGGCTATTTCATCAAAATATCTAAAATCATTAGTAACAAGCAAATATTCAATTTTTGTGTTTGCCATGAGTGCTTCTTTAACTAAATGCCAGCCTTCTAAAAGGTATTTATTTTCCTTTTTACGACCTTTTTTAGTTTGTAATTTTTTCCAGTATTTAATCTTAGCATTCTGTGTTGAATTAATTTTTTCCATAAATGTACCCCTCTTACTATTGGAAATAATTATAGCATATTTAAAATAGCATTAGTTGGTCATTATCATCTTTTCCAGTTATAATGAAAGCAATAAATGCCTATATCTACTTTATAATATGGAGGGATTACATTATGAGTGCTATTCAAATAACTGTTTTTGGTCGCGTGCAGGGTGTTGGCTTCAGATATACGACGAAGAGATTAGCCGATGATCTAGGCATCTACGGGTCAGTACAAAATAATTTTGATGACAGCGTCACAATTAAAGCAAGTAGTTCAGATAATACCCAATTAGAAAAATTTATTCAAAAAGTTAAAAATTCACCTACACCAGCCGGTAAGGTGACTGATTATAAAGAAACCTCCTTAACTAATTATATGCCGACTGCCTTTACCGTTATTTACTAATTACGATTTATTTATAGCCCATTGAAATCCCCCTATATTTAAAGTATAGTAATCGATATAGTCACTTTAAGAGGGGAAAATATATTAATGAAAAAGATTAAACGTTTAACAATGCTCCCAATATTCATGGCGCTTGTCCTGTTCCTATCGGGATGCGTCCGCAGAGACAAGAATGGTAATCCTTTTGGGATGGTTTACGACTATTTAGCAAAACCAACTCAGGGATTGCTTGACTGGTTATCCGCTCATCTAGGTAACAACTACGGTCTAGCAATTATCGTTATCTCAATCGTCATTCGCTTGGCACTTATGCCAATGATGATTAATCAATCGAAAAAAGCGACCGTTCAACAAGAAAAAATGGGTTCGATTCAACCACAATTAAAAGTCATTCAAGAACGACAAAAAAATGCTAAAAGTTCAGAAGAAAAAGCAGCTATCAGTCAAGAAATGATGGCACTTTATAAAGATAACAACGTCAGCATGACTGGCGGAATTGGCTGCCTACCATTATTAGTTCAAATGCCAATTTTTGCTGCGCTATACGCTGCAATCTTATATTCTTCAGAATTAAAGGATGCTGTCTTCTTTAGCATTAAATTAGGTACACCATCAATTATCTTTACTGTGCTATGTTTCATTGTGTATTTGGGTCAAGGATTCATTTCAACAATTGGCATTCCGCCAGAACAAAAGAAAACAATGCAAACAATGTTAATTGCTAGTCCAGTTATGATGGTCTTTGTTACAATGAGTGCGCCAGCAGGTATTGGTCTCTACTTCTTCATCGGTGGCCTCTTCGCTTGTGTTCAAACATTTATAATTATGTTAATGCGTCCTAAGATTCGTCGCGAAATTCAAGCTGAACTTGCTAAGAACCCACCAATTGTTAGAGAACGTTCAACAATTGATGCTGTTGAAGAAACAGTGGAACAAACAATTGATAATGTTGAAGATAATCTTTCAAATGTAGCAAAAAATAATCGTAATCGTAATGCTGGTAAACAAAACCGCAAATAAAGATTAACCATTAAAAAAAGCTTACCATTCTTAGAATTGCTCTAAGAATGGTAAGCTTTTTTTATTATACTGTCTAAATTTTTGTATTGCATTTCAACACTAGTCTCTTCTTATCTTTTCGGTTGGTTTAGTAGTAGCTAGAGGCAACGAAATTCTGAATATTGAACCACGCTTCTCAACACTTTCTACCACTAATGTTCCTTTATAACCCATAATGAGTTTTTGTGCGATTGATAATCCAAGACCATTACCGCCTTTATCACGACTTCTAGCTTTATCAACGCGATAGAAGCGATTAAAAACATTTTTTAAGTCATCTTTAGAAATTCCTTCACCAAAATCTTGAATAGCAATTTGAACCATTTTCATATCTTTTGATGCTGAAATATGAATTTCTTTTCTTGTTTCTGAATATTTAACGGCATTATCCATTAGAATAATTAAAACTTGTTCTAAGTGATTATGCGATATTTTTACCAAACTTTCTCCATTAAAATCTTCATCTAAAATAAACGTAAAATCGGGATGTATCATTTTAAAATCATTGAAAATTTGTAAAACAACTAATCGGACATCAACTAACTCATTTTTAAATGTCATCTCTACTTGTTCAGCTCTTGATAAATCAAGCATTTCTTGAACTAAACTCTTCATACGATTAATTTCTTGCAAAGATGCTTCAATCGACTCCGCTAGAACTGCCGGATCATCTTTACCCCACCTGTTCAATAATTCCATATGACCTTGAATTATTGCTACAGGGGTTCTTAACTCATGTGAGACATCTTCAACAAATTGTTGCTGTTGATCAACGTAGCGCTCCATCCTATCTAGCATACTATTGAACAAGTCCGCCAAATCAGATAACTCATCATTTCTATGCATATCTGGGACACGTACATGTCCAATTGGTGTTTCGCCTTCATTAATAATATCAATAGTTTCGTTCACTACTTCAATCGGTCTCAGTAACCAAGATGCCAGGATATACCCTAATATAGCACTACCAAAGGTTGCCGTAATAATTAAAACAATAAAAATTAGAATTAATTTATTACTAATTTTATGGTAATTTTCTAAAGCATTAGTTACTTGTGCATACCCGATTTTTTTGCCAGTTTTAGATGAATAAATAGCTCTTCTAGCAACATATCCATTTGCGCCATCAATTGTTTGGCTAGTAAACGTCATTTTATTTTTTTTAACAAATGGTACGTTTAAATTTCTTGAAGCAAAAACTTCTTGTTGCTTCAAATTATAAACACCTACTGCAATATTTTCTCTTGATAAATTAACAATTACTGCATTTGAGTACAAGTTATTTTCGTCTTTATCTGGTCGAGAATCTGCATTTATCGGTTTTAAATGTTGTGCAGTACTTGAAATTGTTAAGTCTTGATTCTCACGACTTAACTGTTGCGTCACCGTTCTTAAAGTATCTTGTACATCTTTTTTTTCTTTATCTAATAAAACGCCACTAAAACTCTGAAAAATAAGCGCAGAAAAAACGGCAAATATAAGTAAAACACCTATTGCCGTTCCTAATGCCCATTTCCATTTAAGTGACATACGTCTTACTTCTTTTGGATGCTGGGTTATTTTTTTTCTCATGATCTCATTACGTACCCTGTTCCTCTGACCGTTTGAATATAACTTTCTTCACCGCTACGATCTATTTTATTTCGTAAGTAACGAATATAAACATCCACAACGTTTGTTTCAACTTCTGATTCATATCCCCAAACTTTAGCTAATAAAACATCTCTAGCTAAAACAACATTAACACTTTCCATTAAAGCTAAAAGTAGTTCATATTCACGTTTGGTTAGCTCAATAACTTCTTCATCACGACGAACAACACGATTTTCTTTTTCAATTGTTAAATCACGGTAAGTGACAGTTGTCTGTTTTGCAACATTTTGTTCACCCTCTATATCAATACGACGTAACAATGCACGTAAACGCGCCAATAATTCTTCGATTGCAAATGGTTTAACAATATAATCATCTGCTCCATGGTCTAAGCCAGATACGCGGTCAATAACTGAATCACGAGCCGTCATCATAATGATTGGTGTATTTTTAACTTGTCGTACACGGCGACAAACCTCAAGACCATTTAATTCAGGTAACATTAAATCAAGTAGAATTGAATCCCAATCTTCATTTAAAGCAGCTTCTAGACCCGTTCGCCCATCAAAATGAACCTCAGTTTCAAATCCTTCATGTTGTAATTCTAATTCAACAAAGCGCGCTAAATTTTTTTCATCTTCAATTATTAGAATACGACTCATATTTTCATGATCTCCTGTTAGTTTTATTTTATTTTCTCATCCATATACACACAATTTTTAACCGATATCTTACTTTTCTTATTCTACCATTAAATGATATTCTTGCATACACTTTGCACTGCTCAACTCATATAGGTATTCAAGCACTTTTTAACCGTTTTTTTAATATATTATTAACTAAAAGAGTAATAAAATTAATATAACAAACCGTTAACTTTAAAAAATATATCATTAACGCTTTATTAAAATGAAAACTAAAAATTGGAATTAGTTATTCGATACCAGCAGCTTTAATCAGTAAAACCGATAATTCAATTATAAATTTTGCCATTTCAATTTCTTTTACAACGTTAACACGGATTTCTCCATTCAGCATACTCAAAATAACTTCTTCAAAAACCTTATATGAAAAGGTTTTATTCTCTGACAAAATAATTCCACCAAACCACATTATATTTTCTAAGTGTGCCGTTAAGTTAGGATATTAGAATATCGAAATTATACCTTAGCGTCTTAAAAAATAGTTACGGATTATCTTATTCCATACTACCTCATTGGTTAACTATTAAAGTTTTTTCCTTTATTTCAACTAAGAACACAATAAAACCCCTTAAGTTAGATTTTTCTCCAACTTAGGGGGTTCCACTTCAAATAGATAAAATTATCCCAAATGCTTCTTTTCCGTTATATACTTATACTTATATTTTATTTACCATTGGCAAAATAACTTTACTTCAGGTAATTTATGACAATAATTCCATGAACCGTTCAACTCTTTCTGGATCATTATGATCAAAGAAGGCAGATTCTTGTTTGTCTAAGGCAGTAATAGTTGCCATGTCTTCCACTGTTAATTCAAAATCAAATATGTCGATATTTTCTGCCATTCGTTCCGGTCTCACAGATTTAGCAAGTGCTACAATACCACGTTGCATTAACCATTTTAGAATAACTTGTCCAACTGATTTACCGTATTGTTTACCAATTTTTGACAATGTTTCATTTTTAAATAAGTCTAACCGGCCTTCAGCAAAAGGTGCCCATGCTTCCATTTGAATGCTTAATTTTTCATGATAGGCTTCATCCGTTAAACGTTGATTCCATGGGTTCACTTCTATTTGGTTAACTTGAACTTTAGCCACACCATTCATATGAGAGAATTCTATTAATTTTCCGATATCAAAGTTAGACACCCCAATAGCACGTATTTTCCCAGCAGATTGTGCGGTAGCTAAAGCGCGCCAAGCACCATATACATCACCGTATGGTTGGTGAATCAAGAATAAGTCTAGATAATCTAACTGCATTCTTTCTAGTGATTCATCAATTGCCTTCATCGCCTTTTCTTCACCAACATGTTGGATAAATAATTTGGTTGTGACAAACAACTCTTCTCGTGTCACTAATCCTTCAGTGATCGCTCTTTGGATAGCTTCCCCAGTTTCAACTTCGTTTCCATAGGCAATCGCTGTATCTAGTAATCGATATCCTACTTTAATCGCTTGATAAACTGCCTCTGCAGTTTCTTCTAAAGGAATTTGATACACGCCAAAACCTAGTTGTGGCATTTTCACTCCATTATTTAATGTAACTGTATTCATTTAAATCGCTCCCTTTTTATTTAATATACTAAGTTAAACACTTGGAGTGCACTCAGAGTCAAGGATTATGCTATATTATTTTAATATTTGTTTATTTTTCAGCTTTAGGCTACTATTACTATAAGTATTTTAGATTACATATAAGGAGAAAAAGCGATGACACCTATTATCACACTTTGCACAATTAATGACTTAGAAATATTACAAAAGATTAGCATTGAAACTTTTACTGATACTTTCGCTGCAGATAACGATCCAAAAGATTTACAAGATTTTTTGGATACCGCTTATTCTTTACCACAATTAACGAGTGAATTAAATGATCCAAATGCATTCTTTTACTTCGTACATGTTAATGATGAGTTAACTGGATATTTAAAATTAAATATTAACGACGCACAAACTGAAGATGACTTTCCGAACGGCTTAGAAATCCAACGAATTTACATTCGCAAAAATCACAAAAAAATGGGATTAGGTCAACTTCTATTTGAAAAATCTAAAGAGGTTGCCAAAGAATTTAAAAAAGATCAACTTTGGTTGGGAGTTTGGGAACATAATAAACCTGCCCTCTCCTTTTATGAAAAACAAGGCTTAACAAAACATAGCCAACATGATTTTGTTTTAGGCGATGCTATCCAAACCGATTTTATTTTAGTTCTAAACAGTAGTGACTCCAAAAATTAGCCTTTTTATAGAGTGGGAAAATCCACTCTATTTTTATACAAATAATTCTTTATATTTTCGGGATTCAATAGATTTTTTCAGCCTAATTTTTCTTTCATATCCATAAACTAACGTCTTAACGTTAATCCCAATGTGACATATTCATAACGTTCATCTAATAATTATTTTCATATACTATTATAAAGTTTAATAGTAAAATTGTATTGATATAGAGTATGTCCATCATAATCTAATTACGCAATATTTCACTAAAAATATTATTTCTGGAGGATTTTCCACATGAGTATCTTTTTCGCTCTCTTATTTATTACTACTTTTATCACATTTTTGGTATATGTTATTAAATTTATTATCGCAAAAATTAACAAAAAGGATACTAATCATGCAAGAAAATTAATATTATTTAGTTTCCTAATCTCATTTATTTTACTCGTTCTAATTGGTATCACTGCACCTTCTTCAAGTAGAAATGCTAGTGTCAAAGAATCTAGTTCCGCCCAATCAAGCTTTCTGTCTTAAAAAGATTACCAACATAACTTTTATTACTGAGACAATTTTTATTGCTTATTTTACATTACAAAAATCTTTGGAGGAACACGTATTATGAACGTTTTATTTGCACTTATTTTTTTTATTTCAATATATTTTATTATTTACTACACAGTTAAAAGATTTATGACAAAAACTAAAAATCCAAATATATACACTAAAATCAAGAAACGGGTTTGGTACCCTACTGCTGTACTGATCATTTCACTTGTAGGCATTGGGATGACTAGTCAGGCCGAACCAACTAAAAAACAATCGCCCCTTACTACCGTAACAAAAGTTGGCTCTGCCGATAAGAAAAAGGCAGAGTCAAAATATGAATCTATAAAAAAAGAAGTTTCTTCAAAAGAATCTGAAGCTGAATCATTGAGTAAAAAATTAAATGAGAAAGAATCTAAAGCCACTTCTGAAAAAGAAAGTGAATCTAAAGCTAAATCTAAATCTGAAAGTTCTCAAAGACTAGCTGCAAAAAAAGAACAAGAACATTTTAACAGCGTTCAAAAAGAAAATAATTCTACATCTACGGATTCATCTAACGCAGATTCTGTTACTACTGGCGGAGGATCCATCATCGGTAATACTAATTCTAAAATTTACCATACTCCCGGTCAAACTGGTTATAAAATGAGTAAATCAAATGCGATTACTTTCCAAACAGAACAAGCCGCTCAAGATGCTGGATATAGAAAGGCGAAAAAATAATGAAATCAACTAATCATTTATTAATACGTGTTCTAATTTTATCATTCACTTTTATTGGTATCAGTAACACGACTACCGTTTTAGCAAAATCTGATTCACATGTTACTTACGACTATACTGCCAAAAAGCAAGCAGAAGAAATTAATAATAAAGTTGATAAAGAACAAGTGAAATTAGACAAACTTAACAAAGAAATCAAAGAATTAAAAAATAAGTTAGCTAAATATGATAGTAAAGATTCTTCAAAAAAAGAAACAACTAAAAAATCTAAGACACTTGATTTATCATCTCTAAACTATAGTGATAAATCTGAAATAGAAGTTAATAATAATATTCCTACTTTCAGCGAAAGCACCCTATCTACTAGTAAAGGTACTTGGGAAGCGTACAGCAACCTAGATTCTCTGAATCGTGCTGGAACCGCCAATGCAATGTTAAGTAAATCTTTAATGCCTACCGCGAAACGCGAAGGGTTAACTTGGAACCCTACTGGCTGGAAAAATAAACGTATTAGTAACGGATGGTTATATAATCGTAGCCATTTAATTGGTTATCAATTATCAGGTCAGAACAATAATCCAAAGAATTTAATTACGGGTACTCGTGAACTGAATGCACCTGAAATGCTTGCCCATGAAATGGATATAGCTACTTACCTTAAAGAACATCCTAATAACTATATTAGATACCGCGTTACTCCAATATTCAGAGGAGATGAACTTCTTGCTCGTGGCGTACAAATGGAAGCTCAATCTATTGGTAGCTCCTCAATTAAATTCAATACTTACATTTTTAATGTAGAGGCCGGTGTTACTCTTAATTATAGGGATGGTACTAGTACACTAAATTAAACAAATAGATAACGGGCGTATAGATACTTCGAGTGGGTTCAATTCCCACTGCTCGCTTTTTACTATAAAAATATTTGGAGGAATTTGTGTTATGAATAAAAAAATAACAATAGTCGGGATTACTGCCATCACACTACTTTCACTAACTGCATGTGGGAATAGCAAGAATACAAGTAAGGATTCTTCATCTTCTGAGGCTGCATCATCTAGTATTATAAAAGCTAAAAAGGAATCAAGTAAGAAAGAGTCCATAAAAAAAGCAACTTCCGAAAGTAAAGCATCATCAGAATCATCTGCTCAAGCATCTAGCATCTCAGCTGCAAGTTCTTCAATTACCGCAGCTGAAAGTTCTATTGCCGCAAGCTCTTCTAGTATTGAGGCTGAGAAAAATAACGTTACTACCACTGAAAAATCTACAAGTTCATCTACATCAACTAAGATGACGCAATCAAAAGCTGAATCACTTGCTTTAAGCTATTTTAAATCATTCAATAATGAGACAAGCGACTGGGAACCAAAAGTTAAATCAAGCGATACTTTAGATAAAGGTAATAAATATATTGTATCCGTCTTCGATACTGAAACACACATGGTAGAATTTGACGTCAATAAATCTACTGGAAAAGTCACTTCTCCAAATTTAGGATATCAACGTTAATTTTTAAAGAGTGATAACAATTTTGTGTTTGTTAATTTTACATGGAGTCGGTACCTCCTTTAACAGCATTGAAGATCTACTTGGTCATTCCAATGTAAGGATTACCCAAATCTATATAACAGTAACTTCAAAACTATTACAATATTTAGATACTTAACTCAAACGTAACCAAAAGCGTAACCAAAAGAAAAAAAGGCCTATCTAACAACTTTTAAATCGTTGTTAGATAGCCTTTTTTAGTATATTTATTAACTTTTTTTATTGTTCAGTATACCAAGTATAGTGGAATGAACCTGGTTTATCAGTACGTTCATACGTATGAGCACCAAAGTAATCACGTTGTGCTTGAATTAAATTAGCAGGTAAAACTTCTGAACGGTATTGATCGTAATACGTAATTGCTGCACTGAATCCAGGAACTGGAATACCAGCTTTAACAGCAATACCAACGATATCTCGAACTGATTCTTGATATTTTTTAACAATATCTTTGAAGTAACCATCTAATAAGATGTTATTTAAATCAGCTTTTTCGTCAAATGCGTCAGTAATATTTTGTAAGAAACGGGCACGAATGATACATCCAGCACGCCAAATCTTAGCCATATCACCAAAGTTTAAATCCCATTCATAATGTTCTGAGGCAACACGTAATTGTTCAAATCCTTGTGCATAACTCATGATTTTACTAAAGTATAATGCTTCACGAATTTTTTCAATTAATTCTTTTTTATCTAATTCACCTAATTTAACTTCTGGTTTAGGTAAAACTTTACTTGCTTCAACACGTTCTTCTTTCATTGCTGAAATGTAACGTGCATAAACAGATTCAGAAATAACTGACTGAGGAACACCTAATTCAAGTGCACTCTGTGATGACCACTTACCAGTACCTTTATTTCCAGCACGATCGAGGATAACATCAACAATAGGTTTACCAGTGCCTAAATCATCTTTACGTGTTAAGATATCAGCAGTAATTTCGATCAAGTAACTATCCAATTCACCTTTGTTCCAGTCAGAGAAGATATCAGCGATTTCATCAACTGAGAGGCCTAATAAATCTCTTAACAAATGATATGATTCAGAAATTAATTCCATATCACCATATTCAATTCCATTATGAACCATCTTAACATAATGACCAGCACCGTTAGGACCGATATAAGTCACACATGGTGTCCCATCGCTAGCTTTAGCAGACATTTCCTCAAGAATTGGTGCAACAAGGTCATATGCCTCTTTTTGGCCACCTGGCATCATTGATGGTCCTTCAAGTGCACCAATTTCGCCACCTGAAACGCCCATTCCAATAAAGTTAATTCCAGAATTATCTAATTCTGCATTACGGCGTACTGTATCTTCAAAGTAAGTATTACCACCATCAATTAAAACATCACCTTTATCTAAGAATGGTAATAGTTCTGCAATAACAGCATCAGTTGGTTTGCCAGCTTTTACCATGATAATAATTCTTCTAGGTTTTTCTAATGAATCTGCAAAATCCTTAATTGAGTAGCTGGGTACTAATTTTTTTTCTGAGTGGTCTTTCATAACTTGCTCAGTTTTAGCTCCCGTTCTATTATAAATAGCTACCGTACGGCCACGACTCTCAGCATTCAATGCGAGATTTTTACCCATAACAGCCATTCCAATAACACCAATTTGTGCTTTATCCATTATAATACCTCCTACATTTCTTTAATTTTTTGTGAATCAAAAACCATGTAATCTAAGAAAGTATCAGCTACCGACTTTGTCAATAAACCCATTTAACTTTCAACGTCAATTATACACTAGACATCAAAAATTCCTATCTATTTTACCTTTTTTTGTTATACTGATTTCAGGAGGTCTTTCAAATATGAAATTAGTTGAAGTACAAGAATTATATTATGCCATCGATACTTTTTTATACAGTCGCGCAAAAGCAGAATTTTCTAACAATATCCCTACTTTTGACTTAGTTGTCCAAGTTAACGACAAATTATTAACGGCCGATTTTTTAGATTTAAAAGATAGTCGAATTCAAATTTATAGTACCACAAGTCAGCACACTATCGCATCTCAGTCAATTCCTTACGAAAATGACAGTAGTAATGCTTTCATCAGTCCGATAAGAAAAACAATCTTTAAAAATTATCGTTCCGAATTTTCAGGCTGGTCTAATCTTAGTAACAAACCAGAGTTATTACTTCTAGATTTGATAGATTTAATTAAATCTATCAAATCGCCCACTTTTAAGGCTGTTAAAACACCGGCTAAAAATGTAACTTATATTGAAAGCCATGCCAAATTACCTTTTCAATTTTTTGATCCAGAGACAGACTTCAAAATTATAAGTTTGAAAATTAGTGAAAAAAAATAAGATTCAATTGAATCTTATTTTTTTTGTACAGAAAAAGCCTTAACACCATGGTTGTTAAGGCTTTTTACTTAATGTAGATTTAGTTGTTTACTTTTACGACTTCTTTTCCGTCATAAAAACCACAGCTAGGACATACATAATGTGATTTTCTTAATTCGCCACAGTTAGGGCAAGCGCTCATACCTGGGACAGTTAACTTGTAATGCGTACGACGCATTCTCTTACGTGTTTTTGATGTTTTACGTGCTGGTACTGCCATTATCAAACACCTCCTTTAAAATTATCCAAAACTTTTAATAAAAGTATTGTTATGTTTATTCCTCTTCAGAACCATCATTATCAAAAAAATTTTGTAATGAGGCAAATCGAGGATCAACTTTTTCTTTTCTAACCTGTACGAGTTTATCTTCAGTAAGAACTTCCCAGTCGTCTCCGGTTGGTAAATCTTCTGCTTTTCTCTCATCATCAGTCAGTATCTGCATCGGAATCTGTAATAACACATTATCCTCTATCACAGAATTCAAATTGAGCATATCTTCTTCCAAAATAATTACAACATCATTTTTATCAAACCGTTCAAGTGCTTTATCGCGATAGCCTACATAAAATTCATCAACTGAAAAATTTAATGGGACATCGACACTCTTTAATGATCGTGTTGATGGCATTTCAACTGTTAAACTAACGTTAAAATGACCAATGACATCTTGATGATCTGCTGACAGAATGCCCGTAACATGGACTTCTGAAACAGCTGTAATTGTTTTGTTGCGCAGCATTAATCCTTCGGAAAGGTTTAACATTTCGTCAACTTGAAGTGGTTCATCACTTTGTTTTTTTAACTCAACTAAGGACCATTTCATGCAAATATGCCTCCTAATGCAACGCTTATGATTATACCTGTGATTAAAAACATTGTCAATGGTATATCCTTGACAGTATGTTAATTAATTTGTTTAGGTCTTCTAAAAAGATCCGATTTTTTATGACTAACTAGCCCATAAATAATTCCTGCTCGATAATCTAATTGGTAAAGTCCCTCTTTATCCTTTTTACTAATTTTTGTTATTATAGGATATGGCACTTCCTTTTTTAAATGATTAAGCAGCGTTTGACCTTTTTTTGAGAACCCTAAGACATGATAATAAGGCTGCTTATATTGTTTGTCAATTTCATTTTGCTTTATTTGTAACAAAATATAAGTTGCTAGTCTTGAGATTTTTGTATAAGTTACTCGTTTCGACTTAACGGCTTGGACCCAATCATCAAAATTAGCCTCGTCAGGCAACTTTTCGTACTGCTGCAACAAACGATACTCAATACCCTCAGACATGCCATAAATCGACGATAATTGACCTGGTGTTGATAGACTCAACTGATATCGAAGATATGGCCAAAAATCTGTCCAATCGGCCCATCTTTCATTTTCTGAATCAAGTCGAGTTTGATTAGGAACAACTTCTACAATCGATTCTTGATGTTGAACTGCTAATCTAATTGCTGTTGCACTTGTAATTTTTTGAGTATCAACAAATTTTGTTTCATGGTAATCAGCCTCTATACGTTGAATCGGACATAACTGGATTTCGGCTTTTTCGGCTATGCAGGCTTCAGCATAAGCTAAACCTAACAAATCATTAGGCCGATTAATTTGAACACCTGTTTTTTCAAAAACAGCTCGTTGATATTGTGTGGCATACGTTTCATTAAACTGATTAAACTCACTATCTAACGTTTGAATTTCAGTTGCGATAGTCATAAAATCCAAATCAGGATGTTCAGCACCAAAAACAAGTCTGGTTATCTTTAATCCGGCCAATAATTTAATGGCACCTTGAGCAAACAAATCAGCCGGTTGAACAGAAAATGCAACGGGTAACTCAACTATTAAATCAACACCAGATTGCAATGCTTGCTCCGTACGGCTCTCTTTATCAAGTGCAGCTGGAATACCTCTCTGTAAGAATTGTCCGCTCATAAGGGCAATAATCGTCGTATCAGGATACTTTTCTTTTATTTGATTAATCTGATACAAATGTCCGTTATGAAACGGATTATATTCAACAATAACCCCAGTCGTGTCCAAGTAACTCACTCCTATTTATCGCAGACAAAAAATAGTCTTGTTGTTTTATCATCAACTTGACTTGTGCCAAAATCAGCCGAAATTTTAATATTCTTAAATCCAGCATTTTTTAACAATTCAGTATACGTATTAACTGAATATGTTCGTTCATGATGGTCCTCAGTTAGACGTTCAAATTGACAGTTAGTATCATTTTTGACAAAAAAAGTTAATTCATGAACGACACTGTGTGGCTCTTCATCTTTAAATGTTGACCACAAAAAAGCTTGATCATCATCCTGATAGTTGTACATATAACCTGGATAAATCTCATCCGTTTGATAGGTTGAGATAACATCAAAAATGAATCGACCATTTTCTTGTAGTAATCCATGAATTGATTTAAAAACGTTTCCTACAGCATCAGCGTCAGGTAAATAACAAAATGAGTCAGCAAAACAAGTTACCGCATCAAATTGTGGTAACTCTGCCTCTTCCAAATTCATCATATCACCTTGTACTAAAGGCAAGGATACATTCGCATCCTGTGCGTGTTGGTCAGCAATTGATAACATTTCTTCAGATAAATCTAAACCAACGACTGAATAACCAGATTGCGTTAAAGCAATTGCTAATTGACCTGCACCACAAGCTAATTCAAGAATTTCAGTTTTCTTATCAGGAACTTGTGTTTCGACAAATGTTTGCCAAGAATCATATAAATCAGGATCCATTAATTGATCATACAATTTTGAAAAGGTGGTATAAATCATTATTCTTCAATCCATGCTGATAAATCTACAGATGCGCCTTCAGACCAGAATTTTTCAAGATCATAAAATTCACGTGATTCAGTTTTAAATACATGCACAATTAAATCTCCAAAATCTAATAAAACCCAACTAGTTGAATTACGTCCTTCAATACGACGGACTTCAACACCTGCTAGTTCTTCTTGATCTTGAATTTCTTTGACGATAGCCTTAACTTGGTGAGCTGAGTCAGCTTGTGTCACCATGAAATAATCAGCTAATAGACTAATTTCATGGACATCAATAGCCACCGTCTTTTCGCCACGTTTACTGTCAGCAGCCTTAACTGCGATTTCTAATTTTTCTATACTATTCATTATTACTCCTCTATTCTGCGACCCATTTATTAAAGGTCAAAATTGTTTTAGGATACACTCTTTTATTGGTATTAATTAAATAACTTAGTGTATGTTTTGTTTCAAATCCAACAGCTGCATCCAAACTTTCAAATGCTTTTTTTCGTGCTTCAAGAACGCCAGAGAACGTCCTACCTTCTTCGATGAAATCAGCGACGTAGACAATTTTATCCAACAAATCCATCTCAACATCGCCTGTCGTATGCTTCACAATTGATGTTAAAATTTTATCATCTGTAATACCTAATTCATCATGTATCAACTCTGCGCCAACAATTCCATGCCAGATAGCATTCCCCCAATTTAATAAATCAGGATCCATATGTTTTTGCTTAATTGTTCTGATAAAGGTGTCATCTGTCCGCTCCTTGGCATAATCATGAATAAGTCCAGCAATACTTGCTCTTTCAATATCACCATTATTATTTTGAGCAAGTTCAATTGCAGATTTTTCAACATTTAACACATGCTGAAATCTTTTTTCACTCAAAGTTTCCTTCAAAATCTGTACTAATTCTTCTCTAGTTCCACTAAAAAGATTATTAGAATAAACTAAATTATTCACGATACAACCCTTCTTTCTCAATATAATTTGAGACTGCCTTAGGTACTAAATAATTAATTGAACAGCCTTTTTTTATCTTATCTCGAATTTGTGTTGAACTAATATCAATTGTTGGTACATCAACCCAAAGTATAGGATACTGACTTGTTTGTTCAAATCCCGTTCGTTTAACTCCAACAAAATGTACTAATTTTACTAATTCATCAATACGAGACCATTTCGGTAAATAATCTACCATATCGCCGCCAATAATAAAATAGTAATCATTTTCCGGATGAGCTGCTTTTAAAGCAACCACAGTGTCATAGGTGTAGCTAATACCACCGCGATTAATTTCAGTATCTTCCAGCTTAAACTTATCGTTATCCGCGATACTTTGATTAACCATATCAAGGCGATACTTTGCATCAATTGCTTCCTTTTTATCCACATGTGGTGGTGTTGCATCCGGCATAAATCGAACTTCACTTAATCCTAATTGCTGACAAACTTGATCAGCAATTATTAAATGACCTAAGTGAGGCGGATTAAACGTACCCCCGAGAATTCCAACACGCTTTTTCGTATTATCAAGAATGGGTTTAGTCTTAAATTTCGTAACTAAATTAATTTCTTTTAATTTTTGGACTTGAATAGTCAAGCTAAAAACCTCCTCAAAATTTTAAATTAAGCGAGTAAATTAACTTTGTCAGAGATATCTCGATTTTCGACATCTGTTGCTGCTTGATAAAGCACTAATGTATGACCAATCACTTGAACAACTTGAATTGAACTATTAGATTCAATAAAAATACGAACTTCATTTGTATCAATTGTTGCATTTTGTAGCATGTTAATTTTGATTAATTCGCGTTTTTCAATTGCTTCGCGAATTTGGTTTAACCAGTTAGTAGACACGCCTTCTTTTCCAACTTGGAAAAGTGGACGTAAATGATGTGCCTGACTGCGTAGATATCTTTTTTGTTTGCCTCTTAATGTCATATGTTAGTTAACTCCTCTTATATCATTGCTTTACGTAAAAGAACCGAAACACCTTTTGGTGCCCAGCCAGCGACTTTAGCACCCTCATTAATGGTTACCCATCCAAGTCCGGCAAAAACTAAATCACTTTTTTGTGTTGCTTTAAATTCAAAACGAACTAATTCTGGGAAGTCGTTCATTTCATCATCTGTTGGTGGATTTAATAAACCACCAGCATGTTTCTCATAAAATTCACTTGCAGTCTCAGTTTTTGTTCTATGAATCATTAAATCATTATCAAGATAAACGACAACACCAGGAGTTCCCCCTGAAATGTAATCAAATCTTGCAACAGCCCCAAAGAATAATGTTTGGTTTTCATTTAACTGATAGACGCGTTGTTTAATTTCTTTTTGAGGAGAAACTAATCTTAGCGCCTTACCTGATAGATAATGAGCCATCTGGTCTTGATGAATAATACCTGGTGTATCAATTAAAGCTCGATCATCGTCCAATGGAATTTCAATCTTATCAAGCGTAGTTCCTGGGAATCTTGAAGTTGTAATCAGGTCTTGGACACCTGTTCTTTGTTTAATGATTTGATTAATCAATGTTGATTTACCAACATTAGTTACTCCAACAACGTACACATCACGGCCTTCACGATACTTTTCAATTAATTCTAATAATTCATCAATCGCAAAGTTTTTTGTTGCACTTGTCAATGCAACATCAATTGGTCGTAATCCTTGTAAATTAGCTTGTTGTCTCATCCAATCCTTTAACTTCGAACGTCTCAATGACTTAGGCAATAAATCAGCTTTATTTCCAACCATTAAAACAGGATTATCACCCACAAATCGATGTAATCCAGGAATTAGACTACCATTAAAATCAAAAATATCAATAACGTTGACGATTAATGCATCAGCACTACCAATTTGATTCAATAATTTTAGGAAATCATCATCAGTTAACTTAACGTCAGCAATTTCATTGTAATGTCGTAGTCTAAAACATCTTTGGCAATATAGTTCATTTGTTTCAAGTCCTTTTTTTACTGCGGATTTAGGTGTATAGCCTAATTCATCTACTTCTTCACTTTGAATTTTTGAGCCACAGCCAATACAAAAAAGATCTTCGTCAATTTCTGGTACTTCAATTATGTCAGTCATCCAATGAATTCCCCCATTTAGTTTTAAAATCGTGTTTTTTAATTAAGTGATTTTTAATTCTTTTTTCAATGAAACGATTAGGTTTTGTATTCCAAGCGTCTGATTCAACAAGTGGTTTAACCAATATACTTTTAATGCCCGCATTATTCGCAGCAGCAATATCAGTCATCAATTGATCACCTATTAAAACTAAATCTTGATTATTCATCTTAAATTCATTTTTAACTTGGTTAATTCCTTTTGTAAATGGTTTTAGAGCTCTGGAAACAAATGGTAATCCAATATGTTCCAGTGCCTTTTCAATACGTTCGTGACTATTGTTAGATACAACAATCACTGGAATTGAAGCCGCAGCTATAAGCTCTAACCAATTCTTCAATTCTGGGGTTCCGTTTGGGTTATCCCATGCAATTAATGTATTGTCTAAATCAGTCATAACAACTTTAATTCCATGATTTTGTAAATCCTCTGGTGTTAAATCATAAATTGATTCAACCATCCAAGTTGGTTTATATCTCTCAAGCATGTTAGCTACCTCAATTTTAGAATAATAATCTAAGTATAATGTACTTTCAACAAAATTGCATGTTTTCCATGAAAACAAATGAAATTAATTTTATTTTCTCATTTTAAAATAATAGAAACGAGTTATTTCAATTTTATATTGCTCTTTTTAAGATTATATTTTGTCTTATTAGTTACATAGACCATAATCATTGATATCACATAAAATTTTTTTGATTTCACTAAAAATAACATACTTAACTTATTTACAGAAATTTTATTAAAAAAAGAGGATACTTGACAATTGGTCAAGTATCCTCTTAAAAGTTATTATTTACTTAATGCTTTTTTAGCTTCTTCTGCAACAGCAGCAAATGCTGCTGAATCTTTAACAGCTAATTCAGCTAACATTTTACGGTTAACTTCAATTTCAGCTAATTTCAAGCCATGCATCATCTTGCTGTAACTTAAACCATTCATACGTGCTGCAGCGTTAATACGTGCAATCCATAGACGACGGAAGTTACGTTTTGTTTGATGGCGATCACGGAATGAATATTGGTACGATTTCATTACTTGTTGTTTAGCTACCTTAAATTGGATATGTTTTGATCCACGGTAACCTTTTGCTAATTTAAGCATTCTTTTGCGACGTTGACGTGTAACGGTTCCACCTTTAACTCGTGGCATGAAAATTCCTCCTTATTGAGCCATTTAAAAATGGCATCAATTGTCTAATTTATATTTATTATTTCATTTGTGAAAGCATTTGTTTGATACGCTTGTTATCTGATGCTGACACTGTAGTTGATTTGCTTAATTGACGACGTTGTTTCTTAGTTTTACCATGCATACGATGACTTGTATATGCTTTAGAGCGTTTTAAGCCACCATTTCCTGTACGTTTAAAACGTTTTGCTGATGCACGATGAGTCTTTTGTTTTGGCATAATCTAATATCCTCCTAATATAGCTTTACTTTTCAGCCTTAGGTGCAAGCATCATGAACATACTACGTCCATCCATCTTCGCTCTTGATTCAACTGATGCAACTTCTTTAGCTGCGTCAGCGAAGCGATTCAAGACATCACGTCCGATTTCTTTATGCGTAATTGCACGGCCTTTAAATCTAATTGATACTTTAACCTTATCACCTTTTGCAAGGAATTTTGAGGCATTTTTCAATTTTGTATTGAAATCGTTAATATCAATCGTTGGACTAAGTCTAACTTCTTTAACATTAACAATCTTTTGGTTTTTACGGGCTTCTCTTTGTTTCTTTTGTAATTCGAAACGGTACTTCCCGTAATCCATAATCTTAGCAACAGGTGGTTTTGAGTTAGCGGCAACAACAACAACATCTAAATTAGCAATTTCTGCCATATCTAGTGCTTCTTGTTTCGTTTTAACACCAAGTTGTTCGCCATCATCACCGATCAAACGAAGTTCCGATGCGCGGATACCTTCATTGACCATTTTGTCTACTTTATCAACTGCTATGGCAATGCACCTCCAAATTTTTTTGAGAAAAAACACAGAAAAACGGGCAACAATAATAAATTATCGCAGCCCGCTTGAAATCCATTTTAATTGGAATTTAATTTCAATAATATTCTGCCCAGAGACTCTTTGTCTCTTCAGGCGAGAAGCGGGAGCCTCTGCTTTTTCTTAACTTTTATATCATACCAACTTGAAGACTCATTGTCAAGCAAATTAAAATGAGTCTTTTTTATGCTTTACGACTATAGTTGGCAATTTCTTTTGTAATGTTGTTAATAAAATCTTCTTTTGTAAAGATATTTGAATCATCTTCACCATGTCGACGAACAGAAACTGTATTTTCAGCTACTTCATTATCACCGACAACTAAAATATAAGGTACTTTAGTAACTTGCGCTTGACGCATCTTATAACCCATCTTTTCGTTACGTTCATCAACCGTTACTCGTACACCACGAGCAACTAAGTTAGCACGTAAATCATGCGCATAATCGGCATGAAGATCGTTTTTAACAGGAATAATTGTTACCTGTTTAGGAGCCAACCAAGTTGGGAATGCTCCTTTGTACATTTCTGTTAAGTAAGCTGTAAAACGTTCCATCGTTGAAACAAGTCCACGATGAATCATAACAGGACGGTGTTCTTCACCATCATCACCGATGTATGATAATTCAAATTTTTCAGGCATCATGAAATCTAATTGAATTGTTGATAACGTTTCATCATTTCCTAACGCTGTTTTTGTTTGAACATCTAATTTAGGACCGTAAAATGCTGCTTCTCCTTCAGCTTCGTAGTAATCTAAGCCTAAATCATCCATAGCACCTTTTAACATACTTTGTGATTTTGTCCACATTTCATTATCATCAAAGTATTTCTCTGTGTTAGCTGGATCACGATAGCTCAAACGGAATGAATAGTCAGCAATCCCAAAGTCATCATAAACTTCCATCATTAAACGAAGGACGCTTTTAAATTCTTCTTGAATTTGATCAGGAGCAACGAAAGTATGACCATCATTTAATGTCATTTCACGTACACGTTGTAAACCAGAAAGTGCACCTGATTTTTCATAACGATGCATCATTCCTAATTCAGCAATTCTGATAGGAAGATCACGATATGAACGAATATGATGCTTGTAAACTTGAATATGTGAAGGACAGTTCATTGGACGTAACTCTAACTCTTCGCCATCACCCATGTCCATTGGTGGGAACATGTCTTCGCGATAATGGTCCCAATGACCAGAAGTTTTATATAAATCCAAGTTGGCTAAGATTGGTGTGTAAACATGATCATAACCATTTGAAACTTCCTTATCAACAATGTAGCGTTCAATCGTACGACGAATTGTAGCACCATTAGGTAACCAGTATGGTAATCCTGCACCAACTTTTGGATCTACAAAGAATAAATCTAAGTCATTACCAATTACTCGATGATCGCGTTCACGTGCTTCTTGACGACGAACTAATTCAGCATCTAAATCTTTTTGTTTAAAGAACGCTGTACCATAAACACGTTGTAACATCGGATTACTTGATTTACCTTGCCAATATGCACCAGCAACTGATAATAATTGGAAAATTTTAACATCAGCAGTTGAGCGTAATTGTGCGCCATCGCTTAAGTTAACGAATTCACCTTGTTTGTAAATTTCAACTTGTCCATTTTCATCAGTAGCTTCAACTACTAATTCAGCACGATATGGGTCACCAGCAAATAATTCAAGAGCTTCAGCTTTTGAAACTAATTGACGTTCAATTTTCAAATTTTCTTTAACAATTGATTTCATCTTATCTTGAATTTTCTTCAAATCATCAACGCTAACTTGTGTTTCACCATTATCTGTATCAAAATAGAAACCATTTTCAATATCAGAACTCATACCAAATTTCATACCTGGGTATAATTGTTGTAACGCATTAGCTAAAACTTGAGCAGCTGTATGCCATAAAACGATTAATCCGTCTGCAGATTCTTTAGTAACAATTTCGATAGCGCCGTCTGCCTCTAATGGACGAAGATAATCAACCAAAACACCATTGAATTTACCGGCAATTGATTTTTTAGCTAAACTAGGACTAATTGACTTTGCAACGTCTTCAGTCGTAATACCTGAATCAAACTCTTTAACTGCGCCATCTGGAAATGTAATATTTATTTTTGACATGTTAACTTCCTCCATTGTTTTAATATTTTTTGATACAAAAAAAGTCCCTAATACACAAATAAAATCGTGTATTAGGGACGTCGATTAACGTGGTTCCACCCAAATTCAAAGTTTTGCCGAAACAAAACTTTCTCCATAGATTTTAACGGATCCAATCCGACCTGATAAAAATCAGGCAACATTATGGAAGTGGTCATCACTTATTCTCTGCCAGAAAAGCTTTCAGCTATGCTTTCCCTCCCTGCGGACATAAAAAAAGAATGTAATCTTCCGTATCAATTTAATAACTATTTAACCATTTTTAGTGAAATTTAGCAACTATTATTCTTATTTAGGTCGACGATTTTTTCCAACAATCTTAACTTCTTTTGCTAAAAAGTGAATTCGTTCCATAATTCTTTTTGCCTTAAGAGGCTCGTCTTCACCCTTTTGACTAATACGTAAATGCTCATCTTCTAGTTGTTTCATCGAAAAATTAGAACTAAAGAAAGTTGGTAATTCTTCTTGCATGCGATATTGTAAAATAACACCTAAAATATCATCACGAACCCAACTAGACATTGCATCGGCACCAATATCATCAATCATTAAAATTTCAGATTTTTTAACAGCATTTAGCATGTCATAAACACGATTATCACTAATAGCATTTTTAATTTCAACTGCAAAACTAGGGAAATGCATTAAAGTCGTTTGGTATCCTCGACTTGCTAATTCATTGGCCATAGCACCTAAAAGATATGTTTTACCAACGCCAAAGCTACCATAAAAATACATTGCTTGGTGATAAGATTTAGGACTATCAACAAATGTTGTTATAAATTTTAAACTCTGGCTAAGTGCATCCCCACGTTCATCCATATCAAAGCCATTCATAGTCGCGTTTTTGATATCTTTAGACATACTCATTGATTTAACTCGCTTAGCTAATGCTCTACTTTTTTGAGCCTCGATAAAAGAATCTGTTGGTACATAGGAAACATCAATCATATGATTATTCAAAACCAATTGTGGCTTATAACCTGGTGCTATCATTCCTTTACCAAGAATAATTTTATTTTTTTCAGATAAGAATTCATACAATTTTGCATCAGCGCGTCGAATACTATCCTCTGTTAATTCAGCTTTATTTCTATCTAAAAAAGCGATGACATCTGAATCTTCATAAACTTTTCTCATTAAATCACGATAATTAACATTAGGATATCTTTCACTCAGGTTGTCCTTTTCAAGAAATTTTTTGATTTCTGTCCCTAAATCTTCCATCATTTTCCTCCTTTGGGTGCTGTTTTATTAAATTCAGCAAGTTGTCTTTTTAGTTCATCCTTATCAACTTTTACATCCACTTTTGGTGCTTGATAGTCATCTTTAGCCCAATCAGGCAATGTCTCTTTTTTAATTATTTTTCTTTGTCGTTGGTTTGACGCCTTAGTTTCAGTCTTTTTATTGTTAAATTGTCGAACCTGATTAATGGCTTCTTCAGGTGTCTTCACTTTTTGCTGTGACCAATCATTAGCCATAGTATCGACAAACGATTTATTAAGTGTTGATAAATCACGGTCAATCAAAATGTAATGAATCAGAATATTAATGACTGAATTAGAAAATATCTGTCGTTGAATAAGTTGCTGTAACAGATATGCTTCACTGTCAGTGACATATCCACCCTTGCTTTCTTTTAACGATTTCAAAAAATCAAAAGGTTTATAGGCTTCACTCGCAAGAATTAACTGCGAATCCTCTTCAGAAAAACCAACTTTTTTTAGCGTTTCAACAGATTTCATATTAACCTTTTTATTATCACTACTTGTTAAATCTTCTTGTTTTTTCAGTTTAATTTGTTGATTATATTTGTGAGCAATATGTTGCTTGAATGAATTATAATCAACTTCATTTGTTGATAAGTCAGCTGAATCTCCAATAAATTGGGCCATTTCGATTTCATCAATACCATACAAGAGATGCTCTGAAATAATTAAATCCCGCTGTTCATTGATATTATCCAAAGAAACGAAACTCTTTTCCAGTAGTTCAATAAAAAATTTAAAATCAAATGACTCAATACTACCTGACTCAACTAACTTTTTCGGTATCTTCTTGTCCGTTGAAAAAACTTTTTTACTTTCAGAAATAATATCAGGTTTATTAGACAAATGATCTTGATTAACTTGGAAAACATCTAAGAAACTTTTAGATGTTTCTTTGAAGCCATCTAATTTTAAAATTGGTAACGCAAATCGAGTGGTAATTTCTTTGTACCTACCATCACCAATCGATTCCCAGAGTAAAGTGCTTAGTAAATCATCTGTAAAAAAATCAGTTGCTTGCAAAGGTCGACGCAATTGATAGACAACAACTTTTCCTATTGCATCCTCTTTTTCAAAGCTCTTCAAAAGCCCTAAAGCTTCAAGGGCACTTCTTGCTTCATAAAACATTGCTATGTCAATATTTAGTAATGCAAGTAATTCACTATGCATCTTTCGATTAGATAATTGTGGATTTTGACCTGCCTCACCTTTCAATAGAGCAAATAGACCACTCGCAATCACACCCATAACAGGTTGATACAAGTAGTCTAGTCGTTCAATATCATCATTTGTAACTTTTTCATCCATTAAAACGACATAACCGTCTTTCGGACTCATATTTCCGCATATATCAATCATTGATTATCATTCCTTCAAATCCGGTTTATCTGTAGGTGTTTTATCACGAGCCATCATTTCATTTAATTCTTTTAAGAAAACACTCATATCTTTAAATTGGCGATAAACACTAGCAAATCTAATGTACGCAATTTCATCTACATCAGCCAATAATCCCATAACATATTCACCAATTAGTTGGCTAGAAATTTCATTTTCACCTAATGCTCTAACATTATTTTCCACTTGATCCACAAGATGAGTGATAGCTTTCATTGAAACTGGTCTTTTCTCAGCAGAACTGATAATACCTTTAAGAATCTTTTCACGATTAAATTCTTCACGTGTTCCATTTTTTTTAATAACAAGTAGTGGTGTAGCTTCAACTCGTTCAAATGTTGTGAATCTAAATTCACAATTTTCACATTCACGACGTCGTCTGATAACGCGACCTTCATCTGTTGGTCGACTGTCAACGACTCGAGAGCCATTATGTTGGCAATGTGGACATTTCATTGTGACACCTCATTATTTTTTATTTACATTATTTAACCATTAATTTGATTACTAAGCCAGTTTAGCACTTGAACCCTTGTAACGGCAACCGTTGTTGAATTATCTATTACAAAATCTGCTAAATCTTTTTTCTTTTGAATGGGCCATTGTGCTTTAACCCTTAACATCGCCTCATCTAAAGACAATTCATCCCGCTTCATTAAACGTTCTAATTGTGCTGTTTCAGGTACATAGATAACCATTACTGCATCACAAAGTAATTGGTAGTTTTGCTCAAATAATAAAGGCATATCCAAAATAATTAACTGGCTACCTAATTTTTTTTGGACTTCTATTTGTGACAAGATTTCTTTTCTAATAGCAGGAACCATAATGCCGTTCAATTTTTTTAACTCTGTTGCATCATTAAAAACTAGCTGACCTAACTCTTTTCGATTCAAATTCCCGGTTAATGATAAATATTTTTCACCAAATGTTTGAATGATTATTTTTAATGTTACAGATTCTGGTTCAACAGCTTGTCTCGCAATAACGTCTGCATCAATAACTGTGATATTTTCTTCTCTAAAAATACGACTAACTGTTGATTTACCTGTTGCTATGCCACCAGTTAGTCCAAGAATATAAGTCATTTTTAAACTTCCTTTAACGGTTGGCAATGTGGACAGTAGTGTGTCCCTCGTTGTGCCACTTTTATTTTAACAATAGGCGCTCCGCATCTAGGACATGGTTTTCCTGTTTGACCATAGACATTCAAATCAAATTGGAACAAACCCGTCTCACCAAACGCACCCGTATAGGATCTAATTGTTGTTCCACCAGCTTGTACCGCAGTGGCTAGCTCAAGAATAATATTTTTACGTAATATAGCTAATTTCCTATCAGAAATTAAATTTGCTGGCTGTTCCGGATTAATTTTACTCATCCATAAAACTTCATCAACATAAATATTTCCAAGACCAGCAACCGCTTCTTGATTTAATAACACAGGCTTGATTGCCATATGCTTACGAGATAAATATTTTTTGAAATAACTGAGCTTAAAATCATCTTCTGTCGGTTCTGGTCCTAGCTTCTTAAGTCCCGAAAGTTCACGTTCTCGACCTGTGGGGATTAGTTGCATGCGTCCAAACTTACGAACATCATTGTATCTTAAATCTTGCCCATCAGTTAAATGAAATATGACGTGGGAATGTTTTTCAATTGGTTCATCTGATCCACGGACAAAATATTTGCCTTCCATTCTTAAATGAGAAACCATTGTCATTTTACTATCAAAACGAAAAAGTAAGTATTTACCCAGTCTATCGATTGATTCAATCTTTCTACCTTCTAATTCACGCTTAAAATCTAGTACATCCCCAGATACAATTTTAGGCCATAAAACATCAATTGATTTAATTGTCTTACCTATAACTAATTGACTAAGACCTCTTCGAACCGTTTCAACTTCTGGTAATTCTGGCATATAATTACCCCCAACCACTTTTTATTTAGTATCAAACCAACTATCACCAAACGCACTCTCAACTTTTAAAGGAACCTCTAAAGAAACAGCAGCGTCCATAACTTCAGGAACTTTCTTTTGCAAGATAGCAATTTCTTCTTCAGGTGCTTCAAAAATTAATTCATCATGTACTTGTAATAACATTTTGGCTTGTAAATGTTCTTCTTCTAACATTTTGTTCATATTAATCATCGCTACTTTAATAATATCCGCAGCACTACCTTGAATTGGGGTATTCATTGCAGTTCTTTCAGCAAAAGAACGTAAATTAAAGTTTCGACTGTTAATATCTGGTAAATAACGACGACGATGGAATAATGTTTCAACATAGCCCTTATCTTTAGCTTCACGCACAACGCTTTCCATGTAGTTCTTAACGCCTGTAAATTCATTTAAATAAGTATCAATAAATGTTTGTGCTTGTTTTCTAGTAATCCCAATATTTTGTGACAATCCATAATCACTAATACCATAAACAATCCCAAAATTGACTGCCTTAGCTGTTCGACGCATATTTGACGTCACGTCATCTGGCGATTCTAAACTAAAAATTTTCATTGCTGTATTAGCATGGATATCGATTCCTTCTTTAAAAGCTTCTTGCATATTAGCATCATGCGCAATATGGGCCAAAACACGCAACTCAATTTGTGAATAGTCAGATGAGAATATTTTCCATCCCTTATGTTCAGGTATAAATGCTTGTCTAATTTTCTTACCTTCAGGAACGCGGACCGGAATATTTTGTAGATTAGGATCTACAGATGATAATCGGCCTGTCGCTGTCAGTGTTTGTAGGTATCTTGTATGAACTTTCTTATCTTCATGTCTAACTTTTAATAATCCTTCAACATACGTTGATTGAATTTTTGCAATTTGTCGATATTTTAAAATTAAATCTGCAATTGGAGCTATTGTACTAAGTTGTTCTAAAACATCAACTGCAGTTGAGTAACCTGTTTTAGTTTTTTTAACAACAGGTAATTTTAATTTTTCAAATAAAATAACGCCTAATTGTTTTGGTGAATTAATATTAAATTCTTCACCAGCTTCACTATAAATTTTAGTTTCCATATCACTTAAAATAGTTGAAAATTCCTTTTTCATAATCTTCAATCTATCGGCATCCACATTAATGCCTTGAATTTCCATCTTGGCTAATACAAGTGAAAGAGGAAGTTCCATATCCGTGTACAAATCCATTTGCTCATGATCAACTAATCCGGCCATTAATGGTTCTTTCAAAAGATTTAAGGCGTCAACTTTCGATGCCATATGACTAAAGAAAATATCATCATCTTCTGGAATTGCACGTTTAACGCCTTTACCATATACCTCTTCATCAGACTTAACGTCATAGTAATCATGTTTCTGTGCAACTTTACTAAGATCATTACTATTATCACTTGTATCTAACAAATATGAAGCCAACAAAAGATCGAATTCAGTTCCTGCAAGTTGAATGTCCAATCGGTTCAATGCTACATAATTACGTTTAAAATTAAATACATTCTTTTTAATTTTATCATTTGAAAGAATTGAAACTAAAGTTTTAGATTTTAACAAATCAACATCTCGTGTTACGAAAAATTGATTGCCATCACCTATCGCAAATCCATCAAAATCTGCTGTATGATAATTATCTTCCAACATCTCTAAATAAAAAGAAATTGGTTGTGATAATTTAGATAATTCATCTAAATTATCACTAGTTAATACTTTATAATCTGTCTTTTTAGGTTCTGGAAATAAATTCATTTCTACACTATCTGATGCTGAATTTAAATTTAATTGACTTAAAAATTTTTTAAAATCCATTTTTTCATAGAAAGCAACTAACTTATCTAAGTCTTTTCCATCCCATTTTGTATCAGGAAAATCGATTGTGATAGGTGCATCTTGTCGAATTCTGGCTAAATCTTTGCTCATAAATGCTTGATCTTTATCTTCAATTAAATGCTCTTTCATTTTACTTTTCTTTAATTGATCAATATTTTCGTAAAGATTCTCCATTGAGTCATATTCTGTTAATAATTTAATTGCAGTCTTCTCACCAACTTTAGTAACACCGGGATAATTATCTGACGTATCGCCAACTAATCCCTTCATATCAATAATTTGCAATGGTGTTAATCCAAATTTTTCCATTACATGCTCTGGTGTAAATTTTTCGATTTCACTAACGCCTTTTTTTGTGACAGAAACTGTTACTTTATCGGTTGTTAATTGTGTTAAATCTCGATCTCCAGTCACAATAGTCACATTATATCCAGCTTCTTCACCTTTTTTTGCCATTGTGCCTATAATGTCATCTGCTTCAAAATCAATTAATTCGTAAGTTTTAATGCCGTATCCTGCTAGTAATTCTCTAAAATATGGCATTTGTTCTTTTAGTTCTGGCGGTGTTTTTGATCTACCGGCCTTGTAATTATCATATTTTTTAGTTCTAAATGTTGTCTTTCCTGCATCAAATGCAACTAATACATGTGTCGGTTTTTCGGTATCTAATATGACATTCAACATATTATTAAACCCATATAATGCATTTGTATGTAACCCAGCTTGGTTTGTAAATCTATCTACAGATTGGTACAATGCAAAAAATGCACGATAGGCAATACTGTTTCCATCAATCAATAGTAGTTTCTCATTAGTATTAGTCATTTAATATCCGTCTCCTTTGAAAATCTCTATCTCTATTTTACCAAACATCAGCCGTGATTAATAATGAATACGCTAATAACTCAATAAAGTAATAAAAACCCCCAAGTTATAAATCCTTAACTTGGAGGTTTAACCTTCTTATTTATGAATTACTAATCTCTACCACCGTAACCAAAGATTTGTAAGAATGAAATGAATAAATTAATAAAATCAAGATATAACATTAGTGCACCTGTCATAGCTAAGTTAGAAACTGAAACATTGCTATCTCGTTGTAAAAATACTTGTCTTAATTTTTGTGTGTCCCACGCTGTTAAAATGGTGAAAATAATCACAGCGATATATGAGAATACGTAATTAATAAGTTCACTTTGTAAGAATAAATTTACAAATGAAGCAACAATTAGTCCAACCAAAGCTGCTAATGCCTGTGTGCCTAATTTAGTTAAATCTCGTTTAGTAACATTTCCTAAAATGGTCATCGTAACGAATACAGCCGAACTTGCGGCAAATGCAGCAATGATATTCCCGACTGAATACATTGATATAATCAACGACAACGTTACGCCCTCAAGTACAGAATACCCCATCAATAAAGCAAATGTTACAAATGGTGCCCTTGATGCCTTTACGTTAATATTTAAGACAACCACCAATTGGACAATAAATAATGCCCAAATTGACCATGAATGTTCTGCCATAAAGCCATAAACTAATTTTTGAAATACTGTCAATGTTAAAAATGCTGTGACAGCTGAAACGCCAACTGCAAGCGCCATATACCCATATAATTTTGCTAAAAAATGATTTAATCCATCTTTTTCATTAATAATAACGCTATTTTGATTATCCATCTTATTTTCCTCCTTGTTAATTAAGAAATCATGTTTAAAATATTGTGATTAATACACTAAAACCTATTACAACTAATTTAATAAAATGAAATAAGTTAGAGCAATACTACTTATTTTAATCAGAATACAACATGACTTTTAACCTCATACAGCATTAACCTTTTTAAAGGATAACCCCTTGTATGTATAAGGACAAGTGTACCAAATCATGTAAAATTATCAAGAATTTTCACTTTTCGTAAAAAAAAATTAAGTAATAAAAAAGAAATGATTCGAAAATCATTTCTTTTTCAGCAACTAATTATTTTTAAAACTTAAATTACTCAATAATTCTTCATATGCATATTCATATTTTTGGACATCTCCAGCGCCCATAAAAATAACAACTGCATTATTGTAATCAAGTAATGGCGAAAGATTATCAAGTTTGATAATCTCGCCACCCTTAACAATCTTTGCACCAAGATCTTCACTAGAAACATTACCTGATGTTTCACGAGCAGAACTGAAAATATCCGTTAAATAAACCTTATCGGCAAGATTCAAACTAATTGCAAAATCATCCATCAACGCAATAGTTCTACTAAACGTATGTGGTTGGAAGACCGCAATTAATTCTTTATCAGGATATTTTTGACGAGCAGCATCAATTGTTGCTTTAATTTCTGATGGATGATGTGCGTAATCATCAATAATTGTCATATCACCAATATACTTTTCGCTAAACCGGCGTTTAACCCCTTTAAAACTTAATAATTCACTTGCAATTTCTTCTAAATCAACTTTTTCAAAATACGAAACAGCAATAACGGCCAAACTATTTAAGATATTATGTTCACCAAAAATTGGAATTTGGTAATGACCTAATGATGTATCGTGATAATAAACATCGAATTCAGAACCTTTAGTTGTTCGTTTTATATCACGAGCTTGGAAATCATCAGAATCCTTTGTACCATAATAATAAATTGGAACATCAGCTTTTATTTTACGGAGTAAAGGATCATCTCCCCAAGCAAATATTCCTTTTTTGGTTTGTTTTGCAACTGTTTCAAATGAATCAAAAACGTCATCAATACCAGTAAAATAATCTGGATGATCAAAATCAATATTAGTCATAATTGAATAATCTGGGTGATAGGCAACAAAATGTCGACGGTATTCATCTGCTTCATAAACAAAGAATCTTGCATCAGGTTTTCCTTTACCAGTACCATCCCCAATTAAGTAACTCGTTGGTGCAATACCACTTAAGACATGTGCAAGCAATCCTGTTGTACTTGTTTTACCATGAGAGCCGGCAACACCAATACTTGTGTAACCTTCCATTAATCGACTTAACATTTCAGGATAACTGACAATATCTAATCCCATTTCACGTGCCTTTTTAAGTTCAGGATGATCCGCTGTAAATGCATTTCCCGCAATTACAGTCAAACCTTCATGGATATTTTTTTCATCAAATGAATAAACCTTAATATTAGCTAATTCTAATCCACGTTGTGTGAATGTATATTGGTCAATATCAGAGCCTTCAACCTTAAATCCTTGATCGTGTAAAATTAATGCTAAAGAACTCATCCCTGAGCCTTTTATTCCTACAAAATAATATACTTTTTGGTTATTCATCATTATCCCCTTTTCTGACATTATTCATTCATAATTTTACCATAAAATGAGTTAATATTCAGTTTGTCGTTAAAATTCTTCTCTCATCCGTCTGAGTTCATCTTCATTTAAATACACATCTCGAGGTTTCGACCCCTTAGCATGTGAGATATGTTGCTGATTTTCAAGTTCGTCAATAATATTGGCAGCTCTATTATACCCAATTGAAAAGACGCGCTGTAATTTAGAAGTTGAAATGGTTTGTTCGTGCGCAATAAAATCTAAAATACCTGGCAATAAATCATCTTGTTGTTCATTTTGATCTGCCATTTTTTTCAGTCCATCTGGATTAAATGCATATCTTGGCTTTCCTTGAGTTCTAACAAAATCTGTAATTAAATCTACTTCATCTTCTATATACGTTCCTTGTAACCTAACAGCCTGACTTGATCCATTACCTAGATAGAGCATATCGCCTCGTCCAAGTAATTTTTCAGCACCGGCCGTATCCAAGATAGTTCTCGAGTCAATTTGACTAGAAACCATAAATGCAATTCGAGTTGGAATATTATTTTTAATTGTACCCGTAACAACATCAACACTTGGTCGTTGTGTAGCCAGAATTAAATGAATTCCTGCTGCTCTAGCTTTTTGTGTAATTCTTGCAATATATTCTTGAACTTCATTTGAAGCAACCATCATTAAATCAGCTAATTCATCAATAATAATTAAAATATACGGCATCTTTAGGCCAAAATCGCCATTAGCTTCTGCTTTTTGATTAAAGTTACCAATATTTTTAGCTCCAGCTGCAGCTAATTTTTGATAGCGTTCTTCCATTTCATCAACAGCCCATTTCAAAGCTGCCGAAGCTGCTTTTGCATCTGATATAACAGGTGCTAATAAATGAGGAATATCATGATATGGCGCTAATTCGACAGCTTTAGGATCAATCAATAACAATTTAACTTCGTTTGGTGTTGCCTTATATAAAATAGAAACTAATAAACTATTGATAAAAACTGACTTACCAGACCCTGTAGCACCAGCAATTAATCCATGCGGCATTTTTTGTAAGTTAGTTACTTGTGCTTCACCAAATAAATCGACACCTAACGCCACCGTCAATGGTGATTTATTTTCTATAAACACTGGAGATCTCAATACTTCCGAGAGAAGGACTGGTCTTGATTTTAAATTAGGTATTTCAATTCCAACACTACTACGTCCAGGAATTGGCGCCTCTACACGGATATCTTTTGCAGCAAGCGCTAGTTTCAAGTCATCAACAAGGTTGGTAATCTTACTTACCTTAACACCAGCAGCTAATGATACTTCAAATTGGGTCACCGTTGGCCCAACTGTCCAGCCATCAACTTCTGCATTAACATGGAATGCTTCCAATGTATTATTTAATACATCAATTTGAGAAAGTACCCAATCATCTAATTCACCAGCATTTTCTAAAATAGGATCTGGTAATAAATCAAGTGATGGAAATTGATAACTTGCATCTGACCTTTTGACTTCTTCATCTGACTGATTATCATAATAGCTATCTTGTACTTCTTGTACTTCTTGTACTTCTTGTACTTCTTGTACTTCTTGTACTTCTTGTACTTCTTGTACTTCTTGTACTTCTTGC